>JBBRJI010000229.1:0-8209 GCA_038219625.1 Pirellulales bacterium
CAATGCCCCCTGTGAGCAAATCGTTGTCCGCTCCCCCATCGAGATAAACGGGGCCGGTCGCCGAGGATGCATTGATCGTATCGTTGTCATCGCCACCGAAGACGACGACTTTCTTGGCCAATCCGGCAGCGATGTTGATAACATCGTTGCCTCCCAATCCGAGATAAACGATCTGGTCGACTGAGCCAGACAATGCTTCATCGGCAGCATCGATTGTCTCTGTATTCGTGCCACTGGTATCCGCGTAAATGTACGAACTGACGATCGTATTGGTCGTGTCGTCGGTCACGCGCACCGCTAGGTTGGTGGCTGCAGAGAGATTCACGGTAAATTGACTTGTTCCTGTTACGAACGCGCTGCCGTTGAGGCTCCAAGCATAAGTCAAACCCGGTCGATCATCGAGTCCTGGATCGCTGCCGAGTGCGTTGAAGGTGACCGAGGTTCCAGCCACCGCGAGAACTTCAAGTCGAACACTCGGAGCGGCATTCGCTACGACGATAGCACGGTCGAGTTGTACGGAGTTTCCTTGCGAATCGGTCACGATCACTCGCGCGGTATAAGTGTCGTCATCGGTTGGCGTGAATTTCATTTCGGACGGCTTGTTGGAGATTCCGTCGACGTCGACGAACGCCCCGTTTCCACGCTTGAGCTGCCAACGATAACCGAGTCCAATCGGCTCTCCCAAGTCTGTAGCGGAAGCTCGAACCGTGATCTCGAGGCCTTCGACGAGTGCAACGTTCGATGCAGGCGAGACTACTACAAGAGAATCGATTACGGGCGCTAGGCCGATGACATTGATTTGGGCAAAGGCTGCGTTAGCAACTCGGCCATCGCTGAAAACAACACTCAACGAGACTAAAAATAATCCACCTTGTGGCGGAACAAAAGCAAAACTCGCGATGGTTGAAGCGCTTGCCGACTGGCTTTGGACCACTCGTCCATTGATGTTCTGTGCCGACCACTCGTAGCTCGAGACTGTTACGCCGCTTGGCAGTGTTCCAAGAGTAGACGTAAAGGAAGAGGCAGTTGCCTCCGTGTATGGTCCAGAGGGTCCGTTGACGCTGAGAGCCACTCCGATATCGGTCACATAAAAGACCCGCTGACCCGTTCCGCGTCCAATACCTGTGGCCGCCGAGTAATCATCGTCGGTCGCAATCGTTTTGATCGTGTAGACGCCGCCTCGCGTTGGCGTAAAACGGAAGTTCGTGGTCGGATTACCCACGGTACCCGCTCCCGTTAGCAGTTGACCGTTGCGTTCGATGCTCCAAGCGATGGTATGTGTATCTGCGGTACCCGGATCCGTGATCGATGCCACAACATTGATCGGAGTTCCAATCGAGGCTGTCGTGCTAGGTGAACTGACTGCAACGATGGGACTTGCATTGGTGATCAATACATCGAATGGGGTTGCAATTAAGTTTCCGCCACCTGCTAAGTCTTGCAGGACCAATGCGATGCGATAGACTCCGTCATCATCGGGAATAAACTCAACAACGCCCCGCGATGGCACTGTAAATGGATAAGCAACGGTTGGGCCGGTTACCGGTGTTTTGGTGACAGTCCAGGTAAAACCGAACTGTTCAGCGCGAATCAATTCCGATTCAGGGACCCGAGCGCGGACGGTTTGACCTTCGCTGCCGGAATTTGGGGCCAAGATGGTGACTGTCGAGGGTAGACCCGACACCTCGATCTGCCGAGTCAACGTACGGAATCCGGTCGCTCCACCATCGTTGTCGTCGACCGTCAGCTTGGCGTAATACAAGCCACCGCTGGTGGGAGTAAATGGTGCGTTAGCGGCCGCTGGGTTGGTCGATGCTGTGGTACTGAAAACAATCGGACCAGAAGACGATCCCGCGCGAACTTCCCAAGCATAGCTCAGTACATCGAGTTGGCCGGGATCGCTACTATTGCTACGCAGATTGATTGGCTGGTTGATGCGTGGCGAGGTAGGCGAGTAATCAAACTGAGGCGTTGGTGCTACGTTGAAAACATTGATAATATGCGGCCCAAGCGTGCTGAACTGCTGAGCACCAGCCGCATTGGTAAGCGTCAATTCTAGCTTGACCGCATAGACCCCTTCGTCATCCGGTGCGAACTGAATACCCGCTTCGGTGCCGGTTGCATACAAGTTGCCATCTTTGGTAACGTTCCAGCGATAGCCGGTGATCGCATAGCCATTGATGCTGCTAGTGATCGCAAAAGCTTTAAGGCTGATCGGTGTGCCCTCGGGCGACCGCGAGGGCAACCCGCGAATGATGGCTGCCGTTGGGAATACGCCAGCGGCCAAAGGTGATGTCAGCAGCAAATCACCACCTTGAACGGTAGCCCCCGTAATGGTTGCCGTTAAATATCGACCTGGCGGCAAGTCTCCTAACCCCGAAATCTCAAAATCAGCGGAGCCATCTTCATCGGTGACAACGGCGCTGGTACCGATAAACTGTTCGGCCTGGCCTTGTTGTTGTGCGGCAAAGAATTCAATTGTGTAAGTTGTATTGGGCGTCGCGCCAACGATCTGGCCAATAGCAAAGCCATCGACGCGAGCTTGCGTAATCGTGATAGCGGCCGTCGAGTTGGCTACGGAGATCGATGGTCCAACGTTGCTGAAGATTAGATTGCGTGTCAATCGTGCATCGCCGGTAACGAGGTTCACTCCGCTGTTGTTGGTTGAAGCACCTGAGGTTCCGGAGCGTACTACGCGATTGTCGCTAAGCGTCGTACGGCTGGCACCTTCCACTTCGACTCCGTAGATCGTGTTGGATACACCCGGATTCGTTGCTCCGGAAGAATCTGTCCCGATCCAATTGCCTGAGATGAGCGTGTCGCGACTGGTGCTTGTCACGGTAATACCAATCGAATTACCGCTCAAAACATTTGGCTCGCCCGGTCCTACACCGCCTACGATCGTGCCGGGCGCTTCCGAGATAAGTATTCCCCAGTAATTTGGAATGGCTGCGTTTCCATTCTTGTTCAAGCCAATAAGATTTCCCCGTACGTTGTTATTCAAGCTGCCCACACCACCGACCAGGATTCCGGTCTGGTTACCGCCGATCAAGTTGCGAGTCTCAGGGATTGCATTGCCGATAAAATTGTCGGCAGAGTTGAGAATCGCTACACCCGTCGGGCCATGGCTCTCAGTAAACATGGAAGTCAAACCATCTGGCGCGATTCCGATCGAATTGCCATACACAAAGTTCGAGCTTGAACCGAGGGCAAGCTGAACGCCATGGCTCCGATACTGCACAACAACATTCTTTTCGACAATAGTATTGTCCGCGTCCAATAGACTAATGGCTGTGTCGACATAACCCAGCGGTGCGGTACCCGCGGCATTCAAGCCGATCCAGTTCTCGCGAACGCGGCTGTCTTGGCTGCGGCTAATTTCGATGCCGATGGAAAGAGGTATACCGACGATTCGGTTTCCGCCGCCAGGAGACTGACCGATGACATTCTGGTCGGCTCCGTCAGTAATTGAAATCCCATTGCCGGCGTTAGCTTGTGCGCTCAATCCATCTTCGGAAAGCCCGATATAATTACCGGTAACAAAGTTGAGGTCGGTACCATTGCCAGTAATGCGAACCCCTTCTGCGGCGTTATCATTGATCCAGTTCCGCTCGGCGACCGTCGAGCCGCCAATGCGATTGCTCGAGGCCGCGTTATTGATCAGCACACCTGCCAAAAGGTTGTCGATGATTCGGTTACCAGCAACTGCGTTCAAGTTTGCATTGTTGATTTCGATACCATTACCGGCGTTGCCGCGGATTAAGTTTCCTGCATTTGAAGCACTACCACCGATGATATTTCCGTTGGCCGGTCCCGCAATGTTGCGCAGGATTTGCAATCCACCTTGCTGGTTCGGCCTCACTTCCAACCCGCTAGGATCGGTGCCGATGTAGTTGCCCTGAACGAAATTCTGCGATGCGCTATCGATAACCAATCCAACGCCAGTAGCGGCCGAAATCACATTGCGGTCGGCGACTGCCGTACCGCCAATTCGTACATTGCTAACGCCGCTGGTAACAAGCACATTGGTTGCGTTGCGTTGACTGACCGAACCATTGGGAGCCAAGCCGATGTAGTTGCCAGCGACTAGGGAGTCGCTGCTGGAAACGTCGATTCCAGTTTGCCAGCCCGTAATGGATAGTCCGCGAACACTCGAGCCAGTGGACGAAGTTGTTAGTCTCAAGCCGGACTGGCCTGCAGAACCCCTCAGTTCGATGATCGGCCGATCGACGAATTCGCGTTGCGTCGACGCATCGATATAGACTGTATCGACGATTGGCGGCAGCGAATTGTCAGCCTCATCAATTCGATAGGTGCCACTGACCATTGAAGCCGCAGGAAGCGCAAACGCAATCAAGTCAGGTCCCGGACTTGCGTTGGTTAGATTGATCGCATCGAAAAACGAGCCTGCACCAGTTGCCGCCGCGGATGTCACTATGACGCCGCTCCCCAAATAGGTCAGCACCACGTCGTTGCCGGTACCACCCACATAGCTGATCTGGACGAGTTGGTTGCCGTTTAGGGCAAAGGCCTGACGCTCGGAAAGTCCTGAAAAAGTACCTATAATCGGGTCCGTTCCATCGTTATCGATGATTCGAAACTGCTGGCCAACGGCGGGCGTGTAGGACGAACTCAGCACGCCATTAAGCGTTCCGCTAAGACTAACTGTTCCATTGACGATCAGTTGATCGTATTGCGTACATGCAGTTGAGCCGTTGAGCTCTGTTCGAAGCGTTCCCGAGGACAACTGATTATAGTTCCCCATAATGGTTAGACATCCCGGCGAGTTACCAGGTGCGACCACTCCGCCTACGTTGGACACATCTGTGAGTATAGTACCAATGCCACCTAGCGTTCCCCCGTCCACGCGAACCGATTGCGCAGTCAGGGAGCCGTTGATAAACGTCGTCCCGGCGGTTTGGATATAGGTTTCACCCGCGATGATCGCTTGGATCTCGTTGGCAGCAAGCCCGCGATTATAAATCAGCACTTCGTCGATGCGACCATTCCAGAAATCGACGAATTGACCTGCCGCATTTACGTTGGTGCCGATTCGAACAGGAGTAGCACTATCGGCGATGGAGGTAATCGAAGCCGCTGATCCAGCGACCATCGTACTTGGCACTTCGACTCCATTCACAAATAGATTCGGGGTCTGTGTGGCAAAATCAAAGCTGGCGGCAATGTGCTGCCAAGCGCCCATTTGCAATACGACGGAATTCGTCACGATTCCACGAAAAACGGTTCCATTGAGCGCCTGATAAACCACCAATTGGAGTTTTCCATCTTGAACAGAGCTGAGATTCCAACTTGTTCCTTGTGTGGTTGTATTCAAGTTGTATTTGGAAACAATCGTGCGATTACCACTGATTGCCGTAGGGTAAACCCAGGCACTCAAACCGAGGGAACTGGACGTGAGGCTTGTTGCATCCGCAATTTGTACATAGTCGTTGATACCATCGAATGCGAACGATTGTCCAATTTTTCCTTGCTGGCTGAACGACGTACCGTTGACGAGTGTCCCCGAGTTATTATTGAAGGAATCCAAAGCGTTGGCTTCGGCGTGGAGGGAGCTCAGTAGCCCAGTGGGAGGCACATTTCCGACGCCAATCACACTCGTGGATTCGACAGTTGTCGTACCTGCGTTCGTCAATGGCCCGACGGAAACAACGCCAACAGAATTTGAAATTGAGAGACCGCCTGCTGCAGTCGTTGTAGCGAGATTCCTAAGCGCATTCAAGCCGGTTGTTGAATCCAAAAAACGCGAGTTGGGATTCGCCAGAACAATATCCGCTGCATTCGTAACAATATTCGCACCGGGAAACTGAATTATTCCGCCCGACAATCTCCAAGTACCACCGGTCAATGCACCAGGAACGTAGTTGGTAAAATTGGTTGGATGTATAAAAACGGTACCTCCATCCGCCGTTACGACACCGCTGTTGGCAAAGGTTGTGGAAGGAATATCCAGCGTTCCCGCGGATGCTTGCATCGTGCCTGTGTTAGTAACGCTGGATCCCGTGACCCGCAGCGTCTGGCCGCTGAACTGCGACAGAATCGTGCCCTGAATGACGAGTGGCAATGATGGATCGCCAACACTTGTGAGGTCAGCGCTGCCAGCGTTGTGTATCGTGATTCCAGGACCGACAGTAAGGCTACTACCGACTCCTGTAGGACGAACTCGCACATCACGTTCTTCTGGACCTGGGTTCGTTCCGCATCCATACGGATAAGCGGAAGCAAAAAGTTCGACCGTCCCTGTTCCGCCCAACGTCTGCGTGCCACCAGAAAAGTTTAATCCGACTTCCGATGAGTTTGAGATTCGCTCGCACCCTGTCGATGTCAACTCCAAGCGCAACACGCGGTTGTTGGCTAATGTTAATCCATTGAGCACCGTGACTTGATTGCCCAAGCCAGTCGTTCCTTGACGCAATGTCGTGTTAATCCCAAGCGTCACGCCGTCCAACGTGCCGCTGGCGCTGGTTACTTGAAACGTGGCCGCCACGCCTCCATTGTTGTTGTCGGCGATCGTCACGTTGCGAATCGTGCCACCGGCCAACTGCCAGGTCCGCTCCGAGTTGATTTGCAGCGTGGTGTTGGCCGCGTCGCTGAGTGTGCCGAAGATGCTTACCGTACCACCGCCTGTTCCCGCGAAGTTGACGCTCGTGTCGTCTCCCAGATTAGCGACCGAGAACGTGCCACCCAGGTTGATCGTGCCGCCGGATTGCGTGATGATGCTGTCGTTGGTCCAGGTGCCGCGCAAGGTGAGTGCGCCGCCGGGGACGCGGACCGACTGATTGAAAGCATAATTGCCGTCGAGGTCCAGCGTGCCGGTGGCGATGCTTGTGCCGTTGACGTTGCCCGTCAGGTTATTCACGTCGAGCGTTCCCGTCAGACTTTCCAGTGTTCCATTGTTGATGACGGTCGAGCCATTCACTCGCAAAGTGCTGGCGGTCCGAGAGGAAACCGTGCCCTGAATGACGAGTGGCAATGATGGATCGCCAAGACTTGTGAGGTCAGCGCTGCCAGCGTTGTGTATCGTGATTCCAGCACCGACAGTAAGGCTACTACCGACTCCTGTAGGACGAACTCGCACATCACGGTCTTCTGGACCTGGGTTCGTTCCGCATCCATACGGATAAGCGGAAGCAAAAAGTTCGACCGTCCCTGTTCCGCCCAACGTCTGCGTGCCACCAGAAAAGTTTAGTCCGACTTCCGATGAGTTTGAGATTCGCTCGCACCCTGTCGATGTCAACTCCAATCGTAGCACGCGGTTGTTGGCCAATGTTAATCCATTGAGCACCGTGACTTGATTGCCCAAGCCAGTCGTTCCTTGACGCAATGTCGTGTTAATCCCAAGTGTCACCCCATCCAGCGTACTACTGCTGCCGGTGATTTGCAGCGTGCCAATGCCGACGAGTTGCACATTTGCAAACGTCGCGTTGTTCAATGTCGCACTTGCGTTGATCTGTGCGGTGGTTGTGACGCTGAAAGTCCCTCCAGTAAATGTCATGGCTTCGTTGCTGACGAGGCTCTTGATCGATACGCTGGATGGGACGGTAATCGTTGGGTTGCTGGCAGGGACATCGATAATCACGTCATCGCTGACAGCTGGCAGCGCATTGGTGTTCCAATTAAGTGGATCGCTCCAATTGGTACCGTTTCCCCCTCCGTCCCAGGTAACCGTTGCGAGGAGTCTTCGAACCTCTAATTGTTCAAAACGCAAACGCCGTCGTGAATTCTTGGATTGAGGCAACATCGCTTGACTTCGACTAATCAGAGTATGGAATGAATCGTGTGCGCAATAGCGTACCGGCAGCAACGAACGCCCCGGCTGCTCTCACAGGCAACTTTGTTACGAAATCACGAGCAGGTAATATTGTGGGCGAATTTTCGCCGAACTACAGGGAAGTTACCGGGAAGTTGAGCGCGAACTGGAACGTCTGATGAGATTCGAATGCATGTTGGTCGCTTCCAAGCTGATGCCAAATTCTTGCCGCGATCGTTCCGCACAAAGTAAGCTACACTTACAACTGTAGTAATTTGTGCATGGCGAGCGTGTCGTATTCGACATGGTGTCCCAATATCAACCGATTCTCAAACTTGAATATCTGCACGCAACTCAACCTGTGGAGCTTTCCATCAGGCGCATAGACGCCTTTGTAGCCTTGTAAAATGACCGCTTCGTCGCAATCCATGAGACTATAGT
>JBBRJI010000230.1:0-8159 GCA_038219625.1 Pirellulales bacterium
GCCGAGTGGGCTCGCATGGCGGTCAGTGCGTCGGCCTCTAAGCGTTTGGCTCTGCCCGGTGGGTGTACCGAATTCAGTTCCGATTCAGAACAAGTCGGGGGCCTGATGTCGACGAAATAGCAGATGCCCACCAGCTTGGCCTTTTGCTCTTCGGTGATGTTCTTGTAATTCGGCCAAGCAGAATAGTTGACCAATGGCCAAGTAATCGGTTTCGTAATGTCGACTTTGTGAGCGGAATCCTCGTCCCCCCAGCGATGAGCCGTGTCTATCAAGTACCGCGTTAAGTCCTTGTCGGCCACTCCCATCGTTCCACCAAACGCTAGTCGATGTCCCTCGCTCAGTAGTCGCATCGAAAGTCGCACCATCAATTCCTCGACATGCTCCATTCCAATTCCGTGTTCGGCGAGTTCGCTGTCACTACCTCCTGCCGAGATCGCGACTAAGAGCCCTAGATCGGTTTTTGCCACTACATTGCCTCCTCAAAGCTGATCAGTTTTGTTTCGGGACTAAACGATTGAATCGTCGATTTTAATTCGGAAATCTCCGCCGTCGTCAGGCCATATCCAGGATAGACGATTCGTAAGATCTTCGATGAACTACGCGGCAACTTTTCCTCCATTTGTTGTCGTACGCTTGCCAGGGTCCATGAGTCAGGAACCCACGTAAGGTAACACGCCGATTGACGATTCAGGTCCTTTCTGGCAATCTCGATGGCGATCTTGCGATGAACCAGTCCAAGCATGACTTCGAGTGCGAGCCGATCGACAATACGCTCGGTTGTACTCTTTGGCTCAAGCAAGTCCCAACCGATGCTAGGCACTCCTTCGAGCATCGGAATGCTGCGTGCCCATTGATTTCCAGGGCGATGAACCGCAATGACTGGCTGCACCTTCCAAACTTGTCCTGCACCACGACCAGTCAACAGTTTCGGAGTACGCGCTAATGCCGCTTCCTTGCGACACCATGGGCGGGTTGGATAAGCATCGGTCACCGTGGCGACCATGGCTGCGGTATCACTCCTGGCAGCCTTTTCCATTGGTGACTTCCAGTCGCCGCCGTGAGGCAAGTCATTCGCGTCATACCATGCTTCCATCTGGCCAAAACTGCGTACCGCATCTCGGAGATACTCGGCGATCTGACGACCATCCCTCTTGGCATGACTCAAAAAAACATTTAGCGGAGGCGGTTGGTTCGACCCTTCACTGCGAACCATTCTAGCGGTCGCCTCGGTCACAGCACGTCGTAGCGTCGCCGCCAATTGATCTTCACTCAAGTCCAATAACCTAATGGGATTGAAGCCCTCATAGACCGGGCCCATGCGATAAAAGCTGTCGTGCAGGGCGACTGGAAGTACGAGCGTGTGTGAGTCCAATTGCTTGTTCAATCGCATGCGACGAACGGTTTTGGTCAACTCGACGATTGCCTTGCGCCAGGTCTTGTCTCCCACCATGATTTGATCAACCAGCAGGACCACCACATTGAGAGAAGCACCTTCAAAATAAATTTCAGGCTGTATCGTCGAGTGAACCAATTGGCGCCGATAGTAGACCGGCAGGCCTGCCCCGCTCTGGTCACCCGAGAGATACCCGAGGCGAAAAAAATCGTACAAGCTTCGCGCAAGCGCGGTCGCTGTTTTGCATTCTGGATGATGAACGACGTAGATAGCTACAGGTGATTTCATGGGGCGTATTCAAAGCGTCGGAGCGAAAGGCGACACTAAAATCATAGTCTGCGGGCGTGCCCGTTGCCTTCACAAATTGGCTTTAATTTCCTTGAGGCGAGCTGCCTCGGGTGTTCGTTTGTAGTATTCGTCGAGCGGATAACAACCTGAAGCAAGCCCGTTGCGCGGTGCCGTGGTGCAATCGGAAAAAGTACGACATACCAGTTTGCGTTCGCTCTTGCCCAATTGAATCGCATCCATCAACTGCTTCGGATACGACAATACCATTCGGCCCAGTCCAATGAAATCGATCTTGCCCGTTCGAACCTGGTGCTGCCCCACGTTGGGCAGGAACTCCTGTAAGTACGAATAGCCCGACCCAACCATGAGTGTTTTAGGAAACTGGGCCTTCAACTGAGCCGCCGCATTCAATTGCCGTGCCACGGAAATCAACGGATCTTCGTGAGGCTGATATCCATCCGATGGCGGATACGCTGCAGGCCGCAATATATGCGGTGTGTAGTACGGACTGCCTGCCGACAGGTTGATGAGGTTTACCCCCATGCCTGCGAGCGATTCGATGAGCAAACGCACTTCGGTCAGATCCTGTTTCAACGGATCCAGCTCGTCGATTCCGAAGCCCCAAACGTAGGGTACTAGGTCTGAGAAATCGGCTGGCATCCCTTGCCCTTGTTTTCCCGGTTGTGCGGTCGCTTGATTTGGAACGAAAGGGACTGTGTCAAATGCACTTAGTCGAACACCGATTCCAAGTCCAGGCGCGGATTGCTGTACCGCCTTAATGATCGAGAAAAGCAATCGAGTCCGATTTTCGAAGGAACCGCCGTACCTTCCAAGACGAGTCTTGGCCCCTAGGAATTCGTGGAGCAAGTATCCGTGACAACATTTGATATCGACGAAGTCAGCCCCAATCTGTTGGGCGATGGTTGCCGCTTTGGCGTAGTCACCAACTAGTTCGTCGAGTTGAGCATCCGTCCAAACCATCGAGTCACAATCGACCGAAAACTTCTTGTCAAGAATAGGATGTCGATACGCAACACGTGGCTCCCATCGTTTCTTGTCGTTGGGTCGACAGAAACGGCCGGAATGCGTAAGCTGAAAACCGATCACCAAATCGTCAACTTGACCGTAGGTTTCTTGATGACTCTGGATTAGGGTCGAACGAAGCTGCTCAATGGCCGCTTGGTTTTCTTTGAGTATCAGCAATTGGTTCGGGTTGGCACGTCCATCCGGCCTAACCGCCATCGCTTCTCCTCCCCATATCAATTTGGCTCCGCTTTCGCCAAACCGTCCCCAGCGTCGAACGGTCGCATCGCTAGTGCCACCCGTGTTCGTCCCATCCCAGCCCTCCATCGGCTGAATGGCAATTCGATTGCCGATGATTTTGGAGCCCCACCGAATTGGAGTCAAAATGGGTGACCCGTCGCCATGGCTCAACGGATCATCGATCGGTAAATCGATTCCAAGGCATTGCACATGGGCTTGGAAATCTTGGATGGTCTTGAACGAAGTCAGTTTCGTGAGTGTGTATGTCATCGTGGTATTTTGGAGGAGGATTGCCAGCATACAAAGCCCGTACGCTGGCAGTTTAGGCGAAATATTCCGATAAAGTAAACTTTTTGCTCAAGCGAATCTGGTAAGGATGCCGAATTGGAGATAGGACGTCGAGGTCCTTTTATCCCCTTTGGTTTTGACATTTGGATTGATGATGATGAGTACATTTTCAAAAAACGCTAGCCTAGCATCGATCCAAAGTGAACGTTTTCGTGGAAACAGTCGGGCTTCCGTACTCGTTTGCCTTTGCTTGTTGAGTGTTTCTGCACTTTCCAGCGGTTGCTCGACGCTTTTGGGGAAGTCCAAGGGCCCGTTGGACAACTTGGATACGAATGGGCTTAGACAAGCTGGCTACACTTTTGGCGAATACGGAGCGAACAAACCGTTGGCTGCTGATGGAGAAAAACCCTCCATCGTGCTAGAAGTCAACAATGGCAAGCGACACTTCGAAAAAATCCCATTGGTACCGGGCCAATCTATGTTCATTGCGGACTTGATTCGCGACGCTAAACTGCAGAAGAAAATTGGACGCATCAAAACCACCATCTTAAGGCCCAACTGAAAGAACTTGCCACCGGTGCGACTCGACGTCGACTTTGATGACGCGGGAAAAAGTGTAATGGAAGGCCAAAACTACTCGCTTCGGGCCGGCGATCATGTGGTTGTGAGGCAAGACGACCGCTCGATGTTCGCGGGAATGGTCCCCGACCTCCCGTTCATGAAGCGGTAATCTTTTATGCAGATCGAACCCTCGACGGGCAGTAACTTTCTCAGTATCGCAACTACGGTCTCAGGCGTCTTTTTGGTAATGGCCGTAGGCGCATTTGCACGGTACATGAAATGGTTCACGAGTGAAGTAGATCGATCCCTTGCCGGCTTCACCACGAATGTGCTATTGCCTGCTTTTTTCTTTCATCGAGTCATGACCGACTCGAAGCTTTCGACCAATCTGTCGGCTTGGACGCCATCGCTTTATGGGGCTGCACTGACAGCGTTCGGTTTTGCGGTTTCCGTTGGGCTGGTTTGGATCGTTGGACGATGGTTTGGACTCAATAAGCCATCCGAGCGGCGATCATTCGCGCTTTGCGCTGGCATCGCGAATTACGGATACATTGCGTTTCCATTAGCAGAGGCGTTTTATCCGGGGTGTGTCGTCGCTTTGCTCGTCCACAACGTGGGAGTCGACATGGCACTTTGGAGCATTGGCTTGTTCATCATATCTGGGCAAGGCCTGAAGGCGTCTTGGCGCCGGGTTGTGTTTAGTCCACCTTTGGTTTCGGTGGTTGTAGCGCTGACCATTCGACAGCTAGGCCTGCAAACTTATATTCCCGGGCCATTAATGCATATGAGCGATCAGTTAGGGCGCTGTTCGATTCCGATCGGTTTGGTTCTCAGCGGCGCGATCATCTTTGACTACGCTGGACGTGTGAGGTTTACGGAAGCTTGGCGAACCCTGGTCTTGGCATTGGCGGTACGAGTGGTAATCTTGCCGATGGTTTTTTTGGCCGTTGCAAAATTTGGTACTTCCTCTCGCGAGCTTCAAGAAGTCCTTTTGTTGCAAGCCGCGATGCCATCGGCTACCTTTCCGCTGGTGATGACGCGGCTGTACAACCAAAGCGTAGAAACCGCTTGGGTGGTCGTTGTGGGCACATCGGTTCTAGGGTTGATTACCATTCCCTTATGGATGGTTTTAGGAGCCTACTGGCTTAACTTTTAGGAGAGCGGCGATTGAAAACTACCAGATGCATCCACCCTCGTGTGGCACGTCCCTGAGTTTACGAAGGGCGTGGTGAATCGCTAGAACCACTTGCCACACTTCCGACGCCCAGGAGGCTCGCCTTAGCGGCTAGCCTTGAAATCATCGCATTTCTACGGTGCTGTTCGCCCAGAAGTGCCCGTTTTTCGCGAATTTCCCCTAGGCCTTTGTGGATTCGTTTGTCAAACTTATGGCCCAATCTAGTGAAGTTTTCGAAAAGGAAAGAGAAAAATGCAGTCCGAAGATGCTGATGACGAAGTGGAATCCCGATTGGACGATTTGGTCGACGCGATTGAAGCGGAGGACAAAACGGCCATTTTGGATTGGATTCGTGGTGAACAGTTTACCCTCGTCTCGCTCAGCAATGACGAAGAATCGCTTTCGGCCATGATTTTGGAGACTGAGGAATTCCCTGCGCTCGTCGCGTTTCTTAGCTCGGAACACGCAGAGCAATTCGTGGATTCGATTTCCGACCAAATCGAAGGGGAAGAAGTCGACTTGTTCGAAGTCGCGGGTGAGGACTTGCTGGCCCCGCTTTCGTCTGAGTTCGGACTGCTGATCAATCCAGAATCGGATGATGCTGTGATGATCGAGCCGAAACTCTTGCAAGTCGATGCCGAGTAAGCCTTCCGTGTCCGAACAAGTAGCTGCGCCGATGCCAAGTAAGACTCGATACGTCCTGATAGTAACGGTCGAGGGTTTGGGAACGAATTTGGTTGGATGCTATGGTGGGGCCATCGGTCCAACCAAGAATTTGGATAGCTTTGCCTGCCGATCGATCGTCTTCGACCAGTTTTGGGCGGACACCTTGCGACCGATCGACGTTTTGGAATCGATGTGGACGGGCAAGCATTTTGTTTCACGGAGCAATGACCAGGCAGAAGAATGCAACACGCTGTTGGATCGAGCGATGTTGATAACGGACTCCATCGAGATTGTCGAAGAGTCGACACGAGGGGAGTTTGGCAGCGTGCTTTTGATCGATGCGCAGGCGGATGAGTCTGACGAAGATGCTCCGACTCAGATCACCAGACTGTTTGAAGCTGCGTTGGGACAGTGGGCGACGCAGCTTGAGGATTTCCCTATTTTGTGGATCCATTCGCGCGGCTTGAACGGCGATTGGGATGCACCCTACGAATATCGATGTGTGATGTGCGATGAAGGGGATCCGGAACCACCCTTTGGCACGGCTCCAGGGCAATTGACAATCACCGACGAGACGGATCCAGATGAAGTCTTCGGGCTCGCATGTGCGATGGGTGCTCAGGCGATGGCTTTCGATGACGCTTGGTCGATGATCGAAGAGATTTTGGGAGAACTTGGAATCGCTGATGAATGCTTGCAAGTGCTGGCGGGCGTGCAAGGGTACCCCATTGGCGAGCATGGTAGTGTTGGCCATGATGTGGGGGCGCTTTACGCCGAGACGCTTCATTTGCCGTTGGTGGTACGACCGGGCGATCAACTGGACGTCGGAGTGCGAGTGCCGTTTATCGTTCAACCCAATTCTATCTGGCATACGATTGTGGGTTGGCTGGGTGATCTTAACGAAGCGGTTCACTCCGACGCAATGTGCACCGACTTGGTATCTGAAATTGAGGCATTGCCAGCGGAACTCTGGCCGATCAAGAATCAAATGGCGTATTCTTGTTGTGAAGGCCAAGTGCATGTGGCGGTGCCAGCGTGGAGTTGCAGGTGGTCGACCGGCGAAGCGTCGGATGGAACGGAGACGCAGCGAGTTGAGTTGTTTGCCACGCCAGACGATCGATGGCAACAAAACGAAGTATCTCAGCGAGCTATTGCCATTGTGGAGGAGTTGGCCGAGCGTCGCGACGCATGGCTAAGGTGTTGCCTTGCGGAAGAACCGGTGGAATGGACGCCGCTTAGCAGCGAACTCACGCATCCCATTCGGTAACGCATCCCATTCGGTAAGAAGGAGTCAAGCATGTTTTACTTATGCGTTTTTTTGATGGCAATATTGTGTGATGACGGAACCGGTCTGGAGAGGCCGGAAGTGGAATACAAAGTGTTCCAGTTCCCGGCCAACCAGATTCCCCGGATCGATGGGAGCTCAGACGACTGGTCGATTGTGCCCGAAACGTATTCGATTGGGATGGATCAACTTCGCGAAACCGTGGCTGGTCTGGGCGACAAGCGTGACCCGAATAATTTGGATGTCAAGGTGAAGGTCGGTTGGGTTCAAGGGCAGAATCATCTTTATTTCCTATACGAAGCGAGCGACAACTACTGGGACTTTGCGCACCCAGACCTTCACAACGATATTTTCGAAGTCGTCATTGATGGTGATATGTCAGGTGGACCGTTGATCAGGCAAATGCACCCCAATGAAAAGCTTCGTGGATTGCTCGATACGCACTTCCTTTTCCATGGAGTCCACGCACAGAACTACCATGTGTTTACACCGGCGGCGGGGAAAGACTGGGCGATGGTTTGGGGATGTCAGCCTTGGATCAAGGAACTTCCGTATGCCAACGCGGCCAGCAAGTACAATTTCAAGCATGGGGAATCTGGAAAGCTGACACTTGAGTTTTTCGTCACCCCGTTTGATTATGCACCATCGGATCCAGCGAGAGCGATACAATCGCAATTGAAGGAAAACCATAGGCTTGGAATGTCGTGGGCGATCCTCGATTACGATGATGAAAAGGCGAAGACGTTTGGTGCGTTTTGGAATCTCTCCCACAAGACCACCATGTACGGAAACGCATCGGACTTGGTTGCATTCCGACTTATGCCAATGGAAGCATCGTTGCGCAAACCGATTGAGGCAGATTGGTCGTTTCAGGTGATGAGTCGGGGAGATCGAATTGTGGCTTTTCGCGATCAGTCTTATGGCGATATTAAGTTATGGAAGTGGGACTTTGGTGACGGAACGACATCAACCGAACGAAATCCGACGCATCGCTACGAGAAAGCTGGCGAATTCGTGGTGATCCTAGTGGTAGAGGGGCCCGACGGAAAGGCTCGCCGATCGAAAGTATGGGACGTCACCTTGCCGTAGTGGAGGTAACTGAATCAGAACATTGCCCCAGGGCGCTATTTCCGACTGGTAGGGCAGAGGTTAAGATATCCACGTAATCGTCCGAAGAAGTTGAAGTGAATTTGGGCTCAGAGCTCAGTTGGACAGAGCAACGGATTTCTAATCCGTAGGTC
>JBBRJI010000231.1:0-8125 GCA_038219625.1 Pirellulales bacterium
GTAATCTGAATCCGTTACGTTCGTAGCTGTGCCACTACCGCTCTTGGTAATCGTTCCGTCGGCCGCGAGATCAAAATTAGCATCGCCCGTGCTGTTATAGGTTCCTTTGGAAATATAATCCAACTTGCGCAATTCGATCAAATGGCTGGTTTCTGCACTGTCGACGGAGGTTGGATACCAGTCGACGTTTGAGTTGGTGTGGACGTCCAACTTGCTCGAACCATGGCCATTCCAATCGAACTTCAAGAATCCCGACGCGGCGACGACGGACGAACCTGAACCCGACGAGGAACTGCCACCACTATTGGGTGCCAAGCCGGCATGAACGTCCATTGTATTATTATTGCCGTCCGAATCCTTCGAACTTTGACGTAGACTGCCAGTCCATGATCCGTGCGGTAGCGTAGCCCGGGCGTCAATTTCCATGTTCATGAAATCAACTTCGTTATCAGAACCACTACCCGTGACTTTTGCGTCATCCTTGGTAGCGATCAAAGCAATCCCACCATCGCCCACCATAGTAAGAGATTGATCGGTGTCGCTCAAGATGTCGGCATAGTCCTCCGGTTTCAGGTTCCAGCCAACCTGTATGCTGGCCGTGAAACCGTCGGCAGTGCTCGCATCCCCGTCCGAGATTCTCACCGAATAAATCTCGTTTTCGTTGTATTTGTCTCCGATCTGATTCGCAAGAGCGCTCGAAAGTAATCCGCTGATGTCCTTGAGACTTCCATCCTCAACGTTGCCAGCGACATTCCAGCTACCGCCATTTTTGCCTTTGGTTTTGGATTCAAAGCTACCTGATGAACCGAACTCATGACCATCACGTGTCAATGTAGGTACCGGTGACGTTGTTGGGCTTCCTCCGCCGGTTGTGCTCTGAGTAGCCCCGCTCATCTCAAACACACTCCTGTCCATGGCACCATCCGTTGGAATGGTCCACGGAACCGCGTCGCAACTGGCATTGGTGGCTGGGGGCGAACCGGCGGTTGTGCTACCGTTGGAACCAGAACCGATCGCGTTGACATTGTCAAACGAATTGCCGTCGCCTTCGGAGCCACCGGATGGACTGGCAGGTACGCAATGTCCCGAACGCGAGGATGCGCTCCAAGTGCCGCCAGCTACGAAGCTCGAACCGGTTTCTGAATCTCCAGAGCTTGTGAACGTGTCATGGACCACCGTACCGGTTCCGCTCGCTAGCGGATTGGCTACCAGCGATGGAGTATGGCTGATCGATAGGTTGCCGGACACCCAAAGCGTGAGACCGAGGCTCAAGGCATAGGCTGACGTCGAACTGTAGTCAGCGGGTAACGAATTGTCGGTCTCTCCACCTGTGTCGCCATCAAACCCGCCACCCGATGATGTCCCTGTACTGGTGCTGGCCGTGGCAAGGGTGCTGGCCGTGGCAAGGGTGCTTGACAAGGGTGTCACCGATTCACCACCGGACACCGATGCGATTAAATTGATTTCGTCGCGGAATCCCAACGTTAACGACCAAGCTATGCCAGCTTCGGAGGCGCCTGACATGCCTTGTTCCGCATGGAATGTCATAATGACAAAACCGCTACGCGAGGCCATCACGCTGCTGGACCATTGCGACTGGCTGTTGTGGGTGTCTGGAATCGTTGGCGTCATTCCGACACCCGTTCCAGTTCCGCCACTGGTAGTCATTCCATTGGTACCTGATGTGCCATCACCGCCGTTCGCATCATTCGCACCGCTGGCACCGCTCGCCGAACTATCGCTGACGGCGTTGCTTACGTTAAACGCCATCACGAGCGTTTCGGTGAAGCTCCAGTGCGTGGAATCGATTTGTGTCAAATCCACAACATGAACAAAGTTAACGCCGGGGACGGTTAAGTCACTGTTGGCGTTCGTGTTCTCAATGAAGGAACCACCGGTGGTAACGGTATGAGTCGCTGTAGTTATTGGCGGGGCGAACGTGCCCAGGCTCCCTTCGTGTTGCGGGAACGTCAGTTGCGGCCATGTGATTTGAGGAATATCAACACCGCCGCCAGTTCCATTGCTGCCTGTTCCTGTGCCGTCTGTTCCATTGCCGCCATTGCCGCCCGGGCCACCTGGACTAGACCCGTCGCCCGAGGATGGTCCCTCGCCCTCAGACATGCTGGCGATCACCATGACGGACGACAGGCTGCCGTCCGTATTGCAGAACCAGCCTGCTGGATCGCTTGGGAGCGATGCTTCCGTTGCGTTTGCACTTCGTGGTGCAATCAAGGCAGAATTGGTGACGGAACTTTGGGTAGAAATCAGCAATGAGCCAACGTTTTGTCCATCGCTAGCGAGCGATTGCACCTGCGAATGATTCTGCGAATCGATGTTCAGTAGTTGAGGGCTCAAAACGGGAATCGTTGAAGTTTGGCCGCTAGCGAGTTGGCTGCCAAAGAGTACTTTTTGCCAAGCGGCTGGATTGCGAGAAACATCGCGAAGTGTATTGAGGGAAATGGTGGCTTCTGGTGCCGCGCCAGCACTGGCTGCACGCTGATCGAAATCGCTCCAAGCCGCATCGATGGTCGCCGCTTGGTTGACGGGCTTTTGCGTGGAGTTTACAAGAGCAGCTTGGGCTCCCAGAGCACTTTGGTTGCGACTTGGCGCATAACCGACTGGCATTTGCGATTGAAAGGGGCCAACGATTGCAGAACCGCTTCCGGTGGAGTCGTTGGTGGTGAGGGAACCTGTTGGGCCAGCGGCCATGACATCGGTTACATGCGGCTCGATCGAGTGTGAGATCACTCGCTCCGCCACGGGTGCTGGAACACCATAAAGCGATTGTTGGACAATATTGCCAAAGACGGAGTTAGCAAGAATTGCGTCTTGTGAATCGGATCCAAAGCCTAGATCTACTGCCATCATCTGCCGGAGTTCAAGCCCCTCAAAGAGCAACGCGCGGAATTGAGTCTTGAGTCTTGAGTCTTGAGTAGCGACCGCAAAGTTGTCATTACAGGTCTCACGTTTTTGAAGAGGATTTTGATTTGGCGATTCCGTTCATCGCGAATCTAAAAATTTTTGAAACGCGACATTCCATCCTAAGGTAAGGTTGGTTATTCCACGTCCGCAAGTAGCCTCCGACGTTTTATTTGGTTTTTAAGCAAAGTATTGCCCAGACAGGAATCGTTGCTCGCATCAGATTTAGACTCTTAGCGAGCCACGAAACGCCCTTGCTCCATAGTAAGACTGCGCGCCATTGTGGTACACGAAGACATGGCCGAAGCGGCGATCACCAAAGAGGGCGCCGCCGAGTTTTCTAATGTCAGCAGGTGTTTTCACCCAGCTCGACGTCTTTGTATCGAAGTCTCCAAGTTGCTGCAGCTCTCGATATTCTTCTTATGTTAATAGCTCAATCCCCATGTCCGAAGCCATATCCATAGCGTTATTCTCAGGTTTATGTACTTTCCTCGAATCCAGTCCTTCACGGTCATAACAAACGCTTGTGCGGCCTTTGTGACTTTCGGCGGAACAATCAAAAAAAATGGTTTCGTCTGTCTTTTTATCATGGCCAACAACGTCCGTTTCACCGCCGGTTCTTTCCATTTCATTGAGGGACCACAGTTTTTCCGCATTCGCTTCCAGCTTGGCTTTTACCTTAGGCCATTGAAGACCTTTGTGGCGGTCCATGTTCTTCTCAAAACGGGCTTTCAAAGCGTTGAGCAGTTCTGCACGTTCTTCTTGTTCGTGCGGTGTCATGTTGCATGGATGCTCAGAGGTTCGGGGTTAGAACCATCTATTCTTAGACGGATGGTAAAAATCCCCCGAGTAAAACTCGGGGGCATTTCTCGGTTGCGGCACTAGTTGATTTTACCAAGGATTTCGCCAGCGGTGGCAAGTCCCGAAAATGGTAAACTATCTGCGAGCGGGTTGCCACTGATTCGCAAATTGCTCGGGTTTGTACATAGGCAGATAGCGATAGTACACTTCCAAACACATGCAGGCGACGGCCGTTGAATAGACACGGCCTCCATAACCACCCCAGACGCAGGTTGGATTCCAAGAGCCGTCGAATTGCCCCCGCGGGACTTGTGTCGAGCAGAGTTGTTGCTTGAGAGATTCATTCCACTGTTTCCAGGCATCCTCCATGGGATTATTTCCATGGGTGATTGTGCTGGCTGCATCCACATCCCCTCGCATTTGATACATGGCTAGAGTGGCATAGTACCAGTAATAAAAGTTTTCTTCGCTCCGACCAGGCAGATTCTTTAGCAACAAGCGTTGGCCTTCTTCCGCGGCAGGCTGCGCTAGGGGGAAACCTAGCAATAGTCGAGACGCTAGGGCTTCTGCGGTCATGGATGGCGTGGCTTGTTCTGGCGAAGCCATCTGACCAGATCGAGGGCGGTATACAGCAAGCCCTCCGTGACGGCCCGTACTCACCGAATCCAAAAAGGTTTGCATGAGTAGTCTGGATGAATTCGGGAGGTAGAACGAACGGTGATTCGAGGCGCTGTTGAGCAACATCGCTTGCCAGCCGAATTGACTGAGGTCGCCTGGATCGTCCGTTGGAAACTCATATCGCCAACCACCCGTGCGCGGATTCATTGCATTGAGACTGTACTTGCACGCGCTTTGAATCGCAGGCAATAAAGCAGGATCGCCAGTCATTCCATAAGCTTCCGCGAGAGCCAAGGCCGCCATGCCATGACTGTACATGCGGGCGAACCGAACCGTCGGTTCCCGTCCCACCTGCTCGCGACCTGAAAGATCGCCGGACGTAGGAAACTGTTGGGTAAGCAAGTAGCCAAGGCCCGCGGCTACAGTGTCCTTGTACTGTCCGTCGGTGTGCGTATGCCCCGCCCCCAAAAAGGCCAGTAGTGAAAGCCCCGTCATCGCAGTGTTGGCTTTGAGCCCAGCGTTGTGTCGATTCTCGCTATCCGCACGACTAGTAACTGCTGGCGATTCTCGCCCTGCACCATGCTCAGCAGCATTCCATCCACCGTCTGGACCCTGCGCTCTAGCTAGCCACGCCAAAGCTCGCTCCACAGCCGCTTCGGTGTTAACGTCCCCACCGTTTTGCATGGCGAACTGGAGCCGCTGAGGAGACATCCGCATTTGGTAATTGGTTGGGACGGGTTGTTGATCGACTCGCCGTTTCAGCGGGGCGAGTTTCGGCGGGGCGACTGGTTGTACCATCGTCCGATTCAAGTCTGCAGATTGGGTTGCAACTATCTGAGGCGACGACGATGACTGGCTTTGATTCGGCATTGCCGCAAGCTGTGCAAGTTGTTCGGCAGTTTCGATGGGTGGAAGCTCCGGTTCAGGACTTTCGCTTCGTGGGACGAGCAGGGACTTAGCAGATGCGATCAACAGTTCCGGAATCTTTGGGGGCTCGCTTGCCAGAGCTTGGTTTGACTCGGATGGAAAATCTTGGGATCGTTTTAGAGGGGCTTCCCAGGGATTCGGTGGCGGTTCCTCGGACGCTGTTTTGTCCACCGCGATGTCCTTGGGACTAAGGCTCTCATCGGGCGTCTTTTCTTCTTCCATCATCAGGATTGGCACTGACAACGAAGTGATTTCTGTTCTCGCACCACCTTGATTTCCGCCGCCAAATCCCGGCGTCACAATCCGTGTCCCATACGCGTACATCAGAAGCCAAACGTGTGCAAGAAAAGCCAGGGCAATGCACTTGGTCAACGACTTGGTCTGTCCCCATTTGGTCCAAGAGGCAACCAGCAATGCTATCGCTACGATCGCGAGCAGGACACCGAGAATAATTGCCCAAACGCGACCACTCCCTATGTCTCCAATTGCAGCCAAGGTAGCGAAAGATGGTAAGCTCATGATAGCTTAGCGACGCGTTCCTGGCATTTGATAGGATGAGACCGATACGCCATCGATGCGTGCTCCGGATCGTGTAATGGCGAAGTACGCTTCACCGTATTGTTGCAATGTGACGTCCTTATCGGGCTTCACTTGAACCGTCGTTCCTGCATAATTCCGCACAGCTTGAGTCAGGAGGCTAGTGAGTTGCTCTGGCGTAACCCTTTGGCTGTCAACCTGAATAGAACCATCCGAAGCGAGGTAGACCGCTTTGCTCGATGGACCCTGCAGCATTGCACCATTCGGTGCAACCTTGGCTAAATCGATTTTGATGTTGGATTCGTCCTCCGTGAATCGGGTTCCAACCATGAAGAAAATAATCAGCAAAAACAACACGTCGATCATACTGGTGAGGTTGATGGTCGGCAATTCGTCTTGGTTGAGCTTGAGTGGCATCGTAACGTTAAGCTGCTTTTCGCGATCGAGAACGAGTTCTGGACGTGTCGTTTTCCTGAAGCCCCTCAGCGCTGATGACTTCGACAAGCCGCTGTGCATGGCGGTCCATTTCCATGATGAGCTTGTCGGTTCGACCGAGAAAAAACATGTACATGAGGTACGCAGGGATGGCGACGAGCAAGCCGGCAGCCGTTGTCAACAACGCTTGGCTGATTCCGCCGGCCAGCAAATCAGGTCGTCCCATGGCTTGTGCGCTAGCGATGTCGTTGAAAGCCTGTATCATTCCGAGTACCGTGCCGAGTAAACCAAGCAACGGAGAAACATTGCTAATCGCGTTGAGCAAACGCATGTTGCGTCGCAAAAGATTGCTTTCTCGTTCGCCCGCATCGAGAACGGCCTGTTCCACTTCAACCGCAGGTCTCCCATACTTCTTGACGGCGGCAGAGAGGATTGCGGCCATCGGACTGGGGTTGCGTTCGCAGAGCTCCAAGGCCTCTTCACGTTCAATTTGCTGTTGTTGCACCTGTTCAATCAAGCGCTTAACAAAGGGCCGCGGGATGACTCGGCCGGTCCTCAAATAAATGAATCGTTCGAACGCAAAGACCGTGAGCACAAACGAGCAAAGAGCGATGGGGTACATCATCAGCCCACCATCGTGAAAAATTTGCAACAAGTTTCTGACCGGAATTTTTGTGTCTTTGCTTGGGTCTGCGGTGCCGTTGTTCGTCGTGTTGGTCATGGGAGCTGGTCCGTTTGGCAACGGGTTGGCTGCTATTAAAGCCCGAGGTTGACCTACGCCTGGTTGCCCCATGCCTGATTGACCACCTGGCTGAGATTGAAACCTGTTGGCTTGATATTGCGTAGCCCCGTTGTTGGGCGGAGCGAAGGATCCGTTCTGGCTTTGTCCGAACACGAAGCCCGGACTAACCGCAACAAGCAAAGCCCATGCGACGACGACTACGTTTGTCGCGATTTTTATCCAACGACAGCATTGCCACGTTGCGATGGGAGAGTGGACCTTCATCGCTTGGTTCCTGAGGGATCGTTGACTTTTTGATTTGCAATGGAGACAGATGGAAGTGCGCTCAATCGTTCTTTGGCGGTCAGAACAAAGGGACTGTGGTCGAATTGGTTGATTATTGCCTGATAGGCATCTTTCGCACCTTGCGTATCTTGCATCGCTTCGCAGCATTGAGCAATTTGCAACAGGGATGCGGAACTCCAGTATTCCTGATTGGGTATCTTCAACGCTTCGCGATAAGCAACCGACGCATCAGAGTACTTGCGTTGCATCAAATACGTCTCGCCCATCATCCAATATCCTCGCGCCACCAACTCGTCGGGTGTCGAATTCGTTCGTTGCGTGATGGAAGTTAGGACTTGTCGAGCAGCATCGAAGTCGGCCTTGGAGACCAAGCATCTTGCTAAAAGGTAATCGACTTCGCAGGCGCGATTACATTTGGGAAAATCGTTGCGAATTCGCAAAACCATCTGTTCTGCCTGACCCCATTCCTTTCGCAATGCCAGCAATTCCGCGGATCGAAGGAGAACGACGGAATACCAGTCGGGCTTGCGAGCATTGTCAACACTGGATTCGGCCTTCTGGATAAGCCATTTCCAATAGGCCTCGGCTTCTGGCCAACGTTGCATTTGGTAGAGAGTTTCCGCCAATTGAAATCGAATGGATATTTCAAGTTGTAGATCCGAGGTAGGACTCACAAGTGCCGCCTCAAAATCAGCTTTGGCAAGATCGAATTCCCCCAGCTCCAGTTTGGCTTGGCCACGCAACATGCAAGCGTAAGGGTGCAACTCCTTGGTGCAGCCCATGGCGAGCGCCTGATCCGACCATTCTGCAGCTTCCCTCCAACGCTTGTTTTCGGAAGCGTTTCGAGCAAGTCGAACACGC
>JBBRJI010000232.1:0-8103 GCA_038219625.1 Pirellulales bacterium
CTTGGCGTCGGTGCCATCGATCTCGATCGGGCCGCCCCCTTCTTTGTCTTCGCCCAAAGCCCATGTGGCGATGTCGATGTGGTGAGCGCCCCAATCGGTAAACTTGCCGCCGCTATATTCGTACCACCAACGGAATTGATAATGAGCCCGCTCTTTGATGTAATCAACCTTCGGAGCTTGGCCGAGCCACATGTCCCAGTTAAGACTTTCCGGAGGCGTCGTCTTTACAAAATCTTCTTTCGCGACATCGCCGCCACCAATGCTGCAAGTGACCGTATGGATCTTGCCGAGCAACCCCTTCTGAACCATATTCACCGCGCGTAGGAATAGGTTTTTGGAATCGCGCTGTTGAGTGCCGACGGTGAACACCAAATTCGGATATTTCTTGCAAGCGTTCCGAATGAGTTGATTCTCTTCGAGGGTTAGCGTCAAAGGCTTTTGGCAAAAAACGTGCTTGCCTGCTTGCAGCGCTTCGACCGCGATCTTCACGTGCCAGTGGTCGCAAGTCACGATGCTGACGACGTCGATATCTTTGCGGTCGAGTACTTTGCGATAGTCTTCGTAAGCGTCAGCCGTTCCCTTGCCAATTTTGGGATCGTTCTTGGCTTTATCGAGGTGGACCTTTTCTACGTCACACACGGCCAAGATGTCGCCAAAGTTATTGTGCCCATGAGCATCGCCAGTCCCCATGCTGCCCACGCCGATGCAACCGATGCGAGGCCGGTCGTTCTTGGCTTGGTTCGCAAAGGCTTTTTCAGTCCAACTGAAATAAGGAATGGACGCGCCCAACGCGGAGGTTGCTGCGGTAGTCTTCAGAAAATTACGACGGGAACGTTTCGACTGAGTCATGGAAGAAATCCAGGGAGGGTTGGGTTAACGGTAAAAACAGAAGAAGGCTGAATATAGACCCTTTATTGGGTTATTTCCAGTTTGGGGGAAATATTTTCGTGCTGCACCCGTGGATTTTGTATTTTGTGGCTGAGCGAGGCCCTCGCTCAGATTTGGGAAGCAACACAACGAGCGAAGGGCCTCGCTCGTCCACAATCCCGCAACCCTAAGCCAACTACTTTGGCAGCTCAGATTTTTCCAGCACGCCATCCTTGTTTGCATCCATTCGATCAAATATCGGTTGGATTTGCTGGGGTACTTCAGCGCGCAGTACCTTTCCATCGCCGTTGGTGTCGAGCATGGCAAATATCTGTTCGGGTGAGGGACGGGCCATTTTGGCTTTCTTGATCTCAGGAGCCCGGCCAGTGGCAGGGTCAATCGGTATCGAGATGTGGAAATAGCCGATCATCATTTCTTCGTACGTTTGATCTCCCCACTGTACCCACCCATCCGGGTTTGGATTATTGAGATTGTCCTTGGAGTTGTCGAAGGCCGCCTCGCAAAACATGCGAGTTCCGCTTGGCATCTTTTTCTTTTCGCTCAATCGATACTCCGTTTGCCAGTTGAAGTCGTACTTTGGCACATCAAGCAGGATTTCTCGCTTCCCGTCTGGATAAACGGCGGTGTAGCGGAATGACTTTCCTCGAACGTGCATGTGGGGACTCATCGACAGGAGATCGCAATTGGGCATTTCTTCGGGCTGCATGGCCGAAACCTTGTAGTTTCCATCGCCAGGCGGGATGCGAAAATTGGGCTGGACGGAGCTCGTCGTCTGAACTTCGTGCGTGATGGATTTAGTATCGGCAAAGAGGAAGCCGACTTTGCTCATATCCGATTGCGCCGTTCCGTTGGGAGTGTAATGGATTTGAAATACGAATTCGCTATTGGCTGGGATTCGTTTGGCCATCCCTTCTGGAAGCGGCACGGCACGTGTGCCTGGTACGTAGCCTACAAGAAAACCGCGTTCGGCACCCAGGTTGCGATTATTGGTTCCTTTTTCGCGAACGAAGACCAATATATGGTGTACCACGGACGGGTTACCTGGAACAATTTCCATTCCGCTGACCCAAGTGTCTTGAGTCAATTTTGGGTCTGCGACGAAGTATTGATATTTGACTTCGCCACGTGCGGGCACGTCAAACGGTTTTTCTCGCATCGGGACGACCAAATCAGGTTCTCGCGGCAATTGCCAGCCTGATACGAATTTCATTGGTGGTGGTTCTTTGCTCGCATCGCCGCGCATTGCTCCGGCTAAAGCCCAATTCTTGATCGTGGCGATTTCTTCGGCGGGCATGCGACGGTCGTTCTCAAACGAGCCATAAGCTTCACTCGCGTGCCAAGGTGGCATGCGACCTTCGTCGATAACTTCGACAATCATGTCGGCCCAGGCCGACGCATCGTCATAATTGCCTAAGTCCATGGGTCCTATTTCGCCGGGGCGATGGCAGCTAACGCAACGCGATTGCAGAATGCGACTGACTTGATCCGCGTAGTTGACCATCGATTCTGCTTTGGCACTGTCCGTCGGACCGCGACCGATTAGGCAGCCGGAAGCCGTTGTGGTCGTTGTTGCTATTTCTTGCTTTTTAATGATAGCATCGAGGGCCGCTACCAACTCGTTTTTCGTGACCGCTTCCTTCGTGTAGCCGATTCCGTATTGGTCGTCGATTCGCCCTCGGTATCGAATCGTGCTATCGCTATCAATAACGCAAACCTCAGGCGTTCTTGTTACGCCCATTCGATCGGCAAGGTCTTGTGCGGGGTCTTTAAGAAACGCGAATTCGAACCCAAACTTCCGTGCGTGGGCGGCCATCTCGGCCAAGCTGTCTTGAACATTGGAATCGACAGCCACGAATGCGATTCCTTGATCGCGATATTGCTTTTCCAGCTCAACCAATTTCGCAGAATAGAGTTTGGCAAGCGGGCACTGGGTTCCAACAAACGCGAACACGACGGCTTTTTTGGATTGGAACTCCTCCAGCTTCCATTCTTTTCCTTGATAATCGGTCAAAGAAAAGCCATTTACCTTGGAACCGATCGCGGATGTTGTATTGGATTCTGATGCTACTTTATCCGCGGCAGTTAATAATGGGTGGTTTGAACTCCAGAGTACCGCAAAAAGGAACGCTAAAGCAAACGACCGAAAAAACTTTTGGCACAAGTCATTCATGATGGTGGTTGGTTGAGAATGCGATGGGTTGGATAAGAAACGATTTTCAGCAATTTCGCTTATTATGCCATGAAACGAGAGGCTTCATTATAGCAAAATTGCGATGTTTTTGGGAAACTCGGCCAAAATCGATAGCATTTCTTCTCCTTGCAGATAGCTCAACTGGAAAACTGCGGGCAACACGTGGGCATTAAGGCGAACGGCAGGCTGAAAACTACCATTGTGATGCAACCCCTCTCCGGCCTTTTAGGCCGACTCTCCCGGAGGGAGAGTGACTTCACCCTCCCTCCGGGAGGGTCGAGCGAAGCGAGGGGAGGGTAGGACGCATTCTGCCGCCCGCCTAAGGCGACCGGCTGCTTGAGGTGGAAACCGGAAACGTATTTTGAACGTCATCCAGGCTTTCGTCAGGAGAGTACGGCCGAGTTAGCAATTCGGCAGGTCGGCTTGGCATGATCATTTCGGCCTCGAGATTGGCGATTTCGGCCCGCATTTCCCCTCGTGTTTCGAAGTGGAGTCGAATGGTTCGTTCATTGGTCACGAATCGAATGAGGCTGAATCGGCGCCAAGCGTATTGCGAAGCGTCCGCCGTCGAGATTAATTGCCCCAGTGACTCGCCGCCGATACTGTCGCTTACCAATAGACCACTTTGTGTTTCTCCGGGCGACGATTGGATACGGACTAGACCCTTGATATGAACCATGGCGCCTGCCGGAACGGTGATCGGCGGGGACGAAACTCGCATCACCGCGCCACCGTAGCCCGATGGGATGAGCTGGTTGTTGATAGGTTTGGTGGAAAGTACTAATGCCGGACTGCCATCGGGCCCCTGGGAGTAAACGTCGCAGTCGCTCGTAACGTTCTCGGTAAGACGACGGTCCACTTGCCAATGCGACTGATATAGCTGAGCCGTATCGCGAAAAGGAATTCCAGGCATTGGGATGGATTGCCAGCCTCGTCCAGACAGCAACCGACGGTATTCCCAATGAAGTGGCAACGAGAGTGGTGAAGCCAAAAGCGGGCTGCTTTGAAAAGCACCCAGTTGAGATGCCGCTTCATCCCACGACCTCCGCACGACGCGTTGTGCCGCCACCAACGCTTGGTCCGAGGCCTTCAAAGCTAGAGGAATATTCGAAGCGACAAGGTGCTGCGTCGAGTCACGGTGCAACGATCTCGCGAGGTTCATCTCTTCCCACCGTGGATCCTCTCTTGGGACAGCCTGAGCGACCAACAACGTTTGGCCGGTTGCGATGACTTGTTCGGCGACGTCTATTCGCGATTCGACCAGACTCGGTGCGAGTCGTAAGAGATTGTCTCGCAAGTAGGCAGCCGGTATCGGATCGACTACTGTCACAATTTGTTCGATGAGGCCGGGCCGATCGATTGCGACAATCAGACCATTTGGTGTCAGTTCTCCACGCATCGGTTCCAATACGCCGTGACTGATTCGAAATACCTCGCGCAATTGACCTGACAAAGGCAATGTGATCTTGATGCGATCTGTGTCTGGCGCCACCGAACAGATTTGGTCCATGGGGCCGGATGCCACAATGATCGCAAGTTGACTTTTCGGTGTTTCGAGGATGGTCGCCGTATGGTTTGGTGAATCTGTGACGAGGTTTCTCCAAGTAGATTGCCCTGCCTGAATCCATGGCGTGAATAGCTCAATCTCTTGGTTGATGTGTGTGTAGCTGTCGCGGCGCGCGAAAGAAGTTGGGTCGCCTGAATCGAGGGGCGTGCCTGATCGAAAAACAAAGCCGCGTGCCCCTTGCATCATGCTTCGATAGAATTGCAAACGGACTTGAAGCAAATCGTAATCGACGGGACCGCCATCTTCTCTGCCCAAGCCTCGGGTTGCAATGGCTTTTTGAACGATCCATTCGTTGGGCATTTGCGTGACCATCGACGTCAATGGAATCGATCGACCGGCCAGGGGGCGAAGATCGGACTGCATGATCGCGGCCTCTTCGCTAGCAGAACGCACGCGGGTTGGGAGCGGCAGAGGCACTGCCAGCCAGTCGCTTAGACGACTGTAGGGACCATACATTTCCATGGCTTCACCTACCGTCGGGCGTGCAAGCGATTGTGGGAAACGAGCAAGCTTCGAAACGAGACTTCGGGTCTGTGGCAAATGAGATTGATCCAGCGTCGTACCGATCAGCCAGCCTGTTACATGTCGATAGTCTTTGGCAATGCTTTCCGTTGGAACGAAGTCGGGTGGTCGGGCGATGACGCCCATTTGCGATCGCGTTGCTTGTTCGATAATGAGCGGGTCGCTAGGGTTGTTGGTGATGATAGCGTTGAAGCCGAGGGACTTGAGATAATCTAAGCTCTCGCCTCGATAGAGAATCCATCTTGGAACTGTGGCTTGCAAATTGCGAAGTTGCTCTGGAACCGAAAGAGTCGCCGAATTTTGCAGATTGCTATTGGCGAATCTGTCGTTGATACCGGTAGCAGTTGGACCCACCATGCCTTCGACTTGCAGGTCGTCCACCTTCAGTTTGATTGTACCGGGATCCGAATAAACGCTTAGCACCACCGCGTCGATAAAAGCCCTTTCTAAATCGACACTTGGTCCGTAAAGGGTTCGAAGATACCGTCTGCGATCGTCGAATTGCTGCGGAACGGAAGCAATACTGGAGGTAGACCAACGCCCACCCCCTTCGCTTGGAAACCCCAGAACGACTTCGGTAATTGGATCGTGTGTCACTGGATGGGCGCTGCGCGGGAAGACGACGCGGAAGCCGATTCTCAAACCGCTCTGGGCAGACAGGATTTTGATGGAGGCAGTGAGGTCGTCGATGATAGCGCAACGGTCGATCGGGTAGATAAGGTAGACCTTGCTGCCTTTTCCGAAGGAGGGCTCGATAATCTCAAGGCCTGGTTCCCTTCGCTTGAAAGGTGCGAGTTGGGCTTTTGCATCGCTTTCCCAAAGATAGAATTTTTGTCTGGTGTCGTCGAACGAATCGAATAGTTGCGCAGAAGCGATATGGGGAGAAGCGAGGACGAACAAGACGAACAGCAAGACTGCCTTGGGCCAACGAAGGAATTGCCCAGTCGTGCTATGCGGCCCGAGGGTTGACTTTTTGCAACAAAGTGCGAATGAATAGTGGAGAAAAAGAAACATAGGAGGCAACCCGATTTGCAAGTTCGTAAGTCTAGCTTGTAGCATGACTTACGGTGCGTTTCTAGGTCGATTGGTGTTGCGAAAAACCAACGGACTTTTAGGATTAACCAAATTGCAACGAAAGCGTCGACTTTCCTAAGTCCTTGACTAGCATGGGTTTACCGTCCATGTTAGTTCTCCCGTCAGAGAGTGTCGGCACGCAAGCTGCATTTCTTTAATTTCATAATCGCCCGCAAACTACCAGCAAACCTTTACTAATCGCTACCTTGAGGAGCCTCCGCATGAGCCAAGCCGCCCAATCGACCGAAAATCTCCTGAACGAAACGCCGAGCGAACTGGTCGATCTTCAAAAAGTGATTGAAATGCTGCCCCCGGCACAACGATTGACAATTCAACCATCGTTTCAACGCGTGGTTGAAAGTACCAATCGTCGACGCAAGATTTTGCAATTGGTGCAGGATTCCATCGGCCAACTTCGTTTGGACATGAAGTACTTGGTCTTTGATTTGGAAGCGACTCGCCGAGAGAGAGACGCTTACCAACGCCAGATTCAGGAATTGATGGGCGAACAAGGTGATACCGACGGAATTTCCCCAGAAGAAAACCAAGACTAGTTGGATACTGCGAATGCATTAGCTTGTGTCATTGGGAGCCGAAAGTCGCCACTTTCCAACCCAAGAATTCCTCCGACAGTACAAAGCGAAGTGCGTTCGAGCTTACAACAGGCGAGTCGACTTAGGCAAAATGAGCCTGAATCGACTCGCCTGTTTGTTTAATGGTTTGCTTGCTGTGATGATTTGGCTTAGTCTAGAGGAGTTGAATGTACTCCTTTCCTCCACCTCACTCTTCGTCGGTCAGACGTTTCGATGGAATTTACGCCAAGGTCCCTTACTCAGCGCGTTATCGATTTGGAGCTAGCTACTCCCGAACAGATTGATAGGTTTTGGGGAGAACTGCGTACCAGCGATGTCAAGCTTGAGGACATCAAGAACCTGCTCCTTCGAAAGGGGATTCTTACGAATTTCCAATTGGATCGAATGATGACGGGGGAACGGCTTGGATTCTTTTACGGACAATACCGAGTTCTGTACATGATTGGAGCCGGTACGTTTGCCCGCGTGTTCCGTTGTGTGCACCGCGAAACGGGTCGAGTCGTGGCCATCAAGGTATTGCGTCGAAGGCACCGCGATCAGGTCGCTTCGGTCGAGCAATTCCTCCGCGAAGGGCGAATGGGTTTGCAACTGCGGCACCCGAACATTGTTACGATCCACGAAATCGAAAACGATGCTCGTTCGCCCTACTTGGTCATGGAATTTGTTGAGGGCGAGACGCTGCGGGAGATCATGAAGATTCGAGGTATATTCGGTCCGGCCGATGCCCTGAATATGATGCAGGATATTTGTGCGGGACTTGATTTCGCTAGTTCCAAGGGGATAACGCACCGCGATTTGAAACTAACAAACGTATTGGTGCATGCGAGTGGACGCTGCAAACTCGTGGACTTTGGATTGGCTGCGATGGCGGATGTTTCCTCGCCGGAAGCGATCGCTGACTGCCCTAGCGCTCGAGCGATCGACTACGCGGCCTTGGAACGAGGAACGGGCGTTCGCAAAGGAGATCCGCGAAGCGATTTATTCTTTGTTGGAGTCATTTTTTACAACGTGGTTTGCGGCAAACCCGCGCTCATTGAAACCCGTGACCGTATGCAACGGTTAAGCATTTCTCGCTTTACCGATTTTCCGCCACTCAATGAACGAATCCAGGGCTTGCCCGATTCCATCTACGCTATTTGCAACAAGGCCTTGGAATTCGATCCAGAGAAAAGATACCAGACAACCGGTGCCATTCTGAGTGATGTGCAAGCAGCCATCAAACGGTTAGAAAACGCTGATGGAGGGATTGGCGAGAAGAAAGAGTCATC
>JBBRJI010000233.1:0-8095 GCA_038219625.1 Pirellulales bacterium
GCGATGGGCGTGGGAAGTGTGGCAAATGACTCTAGCGATTCACCACGCCCTTCGTACCTCAGAGCGTGCCACACAGTTTGTAGGTAGATTTCAAACTCCCCCTCGCCCAAATATAAAACCGCGAGACTCAAATGACTCGCGGTTTTTTTATGATTGCAATTGAAATTCCCCAGCATCTTTTGCGGCAAAAAAGTCAGGGATACTTCCCAACAAGTCGGGTCGACTTCGAAGTTCCGCTTCTTCTAGCCAATGCACTTCGGCGACTTCCTCGGGAGCTGGAACAGGAACTGAGTCCGGAAATCGTCTGCAAAACAGCCACTCCAGTTGGGTCCCCCACCTCGTTACAGAAGTCCAAATATGCTGCGAGACAACAACTTGGAGCCCGAGCTCTTCCGATAATTCCCGACGAATGGCGGATTCAAAATCCTCATTCGCCTCGATTCCACCACCTGGGAAACAAAGCAGTCCTGGCGCCCGAACGAATTCGGAGCGCCGGATTACCAGAAATTGCGACTGCTCAATGATGACGGCGACAACAGCGTGCCTGCCTCGATCTGGAGTGCTATCTGTCGGACCTGACATAGTAGCTACTTTAGCGGTGAAAACTCGGTAGGTTGCAGAAACAAACTCTTAACCCCACTTTTGACAGTCAACGAGCCTCCAGCCGCAGCTTCCGAAGCCTTGTATGCCTTGGTCCACTCTTCGTCGGCCACAAACTTTCCGAAATTCGTTTTTGCGGCTTCTGGCGAAGCGTGAGCAATGAAATACACAAGGCTATTGCCAGCCGCGGACAAACTTGCGTCCACCTCTGCCATTCCTTTGCCGATTGGAGAAACGGCTTCTAGTAGCTTTGCACAGGTCAGCGGTTCGCCATCCAGTACGGAGCAATAAAGAATGTTGGTCATGCCATGCTTGCTAAAAAGACCAAGGGTATAATTCTTGAATCGAGCGTTGAGGGCGGGGAGGTTGCCTTTGGTTGCGACATAAGTACGTAACTCAAAAACTCGATTGCCAACTTGCTTAACGTCCAAAGCTGGGCTGTAGTCGTTAACCGTAAGAAAAATCCGCGTAAAGGAATTTACGGCCTTCTTGCCGTCAATAACTGTTTTTTGAACGATCTCTTTCCAAGCTGGGTCATTTTGGAGTGCCGTTTGAGACGCTTCGCTGGTCGCTTTGTCCTTGTGGCTGATCAACGTGAAAACACGTTCGTCCTTTGGATCGACGTTGGTCCAGGCGCCTACCAAGGAAATGTTATGTTTCTTCATAAGTGGCATACCGCCGTCGGAAATCAGCTTGATCACGTCGGATTGACGCCCTGACTCCGGGACATACGTGCGCAACTCGTAGAGCTTGCTTGTTGCTGGCGATTGGGCCAGTGCTGCGGTTCCACCAATCAGAAAAATTGCAATCGTGGAAAGAATGGATTTAATCAACATGGTGACGATAGTTCCTTTGAGGGTAAGGGAATGGATAGTTTGTGCATTGACCAACTAGTATACCAAGCGGGCTCAAGCCGTGTTTCGGCAACTTCGGGCTGTGTCAAAAAGTTGAGGAACGCTACAATCGCAGGGCCATATGAGCAGCCGCCACGAATCCTGAGATCGCTAACACATTTAATGCCGAAACCACTCGACGAGCACTTCAAGCAACTCCGCGTTTGGTTAGACATGGAATCCGATGCGGAACGAAAAAGGATGATTGAGCGTCGTAGAGATCGGTCTCAAAAAAACGCCGAGACCCGCGGCGACACATTAGTCGATCTCGTGATCTCCGACCATCGCATGGGGCTAGGGGGTCGCTTTCTCGTAACGTTTGCGAAACGAAATAGAACCCTCGATCTACCTTGGAACCGATTTCGTGTCGGATCACCCGTGATCGCTTCCGAGGAAGCGACTGAGGGTGACTGCGGCTATGGCATTGTTTGCAGCAAAGAAAGCGGCTCGATTGAAGTTGCCTTTGACGAATGGCCCGAAGGGGATCGATTTCGACTAGACCTTTCGATGGACGAGATCACTCGCAATCGTCAAGTCACGGCATTGAATTCCGTCCAAAATGCGAGAGCCCGAGTCGCCCAGTTGCGGGATGTCCTCTTAGGTGCGAGAGAACCTCGCTTTAACGCCCCTTTGGTTCTCGAAATGGAGCCTCATTTTAACGAATCGCAACGGCAAGCCATTCAGTTCGCCATGTCCGCGCAAGACATTTCCATTATTCACGGCCCACCTGGCACTGGCAAAACAACTACGGTAGTGGAATTGATACGCCAAGCGGTACAGCGAGGGGCAAAAATACTGGCTTGCGCACCCAGCAATACGGGCGTCGACAATTTGCTGGAAAAACTTGTTGCGAATCGAATTCGGGTTGTCAGAATCGGACATCCTGCCCGTGTCCAAGAGGAATTGCAAGCCTACACGCTCGATGCGCTGGTGGAATCCGATCCAGCTATGAAAGTGGTCGGCGAAATGATGCGTGAGGCAGAGAAGATGGCGAGGAAGGCCAGCAAGTTTACACGCGCCAAACCACTGCCAGGGGAACGCAATGATCTACGCCAAGAGTCTCGGCGATTGCGTGATGATGCGAGAATCTATGAAAGGCAGATCATTGCCAATGTCTTGGACCGAGCGGATGTGATTTGTGCGACGACCAACTTTGACCCAGACATCTTGGGAGGCCGCCATTTTGATCTCGCGGTAATCGATGAAGCGTGCCAAAGCACCGAACCAGGTAGCTGGCCAGTCGTCCTGCGCGCCGACCGAATTGTCCTGGCGGGTGACCACTGCCAGCTCCCACCAACCATCCTTTCGTCGGAAGCGGCTGCGCAAGGGTTCGCCATTAGCCTGATGGAGCGCTTAGTGAACACATACGCAGACAGCATCACCAAGCAATTGATCGTACAATATCGCATGCATGAAGACATCATGCAGTACTCGTCGCAGTGCTTTTATGGCGGTAGTTTGCAAGCCAACGAAACGGTTCGAACTCACTTGCTGACCGACTTGGTTGCGCCCCCCCATTCGGAAATGTTGCAATCGCCTGTTACCTTTGTCGACACCGCTGGTGCCGGCTGGGAGGAAGAGCAAGAAGTAGATGGCGAAAGCCGATTCAATGTCCAAGAAGCCAAGTGGATTCTTCAACAAGTCCGCGAGCTGTGCGGCTCAGGGATCGAACCCAAGGATGTTGCCATTATCGCCCCCTACGCTGCTCAAGTTCGATGGCTCAGGCAAAACTGTCCGTTCAAAGCGATCGAGATCGACACGGTGGACGGTTTCCAAGGCCGAGAAAAAGAAGCGATTTTGATCACGTTGGTGCGATCCAATTCTATAGCTGAAATCGGATTCCTGGCGGACACTCGCCGAATGAACGTGGCATTGACACGTGCGAAACGCAAGCTGATCGTGATCGGAGACACTGCGACACTCGCATCGAACGAGTTTTACGCAAACATGATTGGCTTCTTTGAATCCATTGGTGCTTACCGAACCATTTGGGAGTGGGATCCAGCGATGGAGAACTAGGTAGTTTTCAAACTGCCCCTCGCCTTAAGACTTTTCGCCTTAAGACTTTGCGGTTGTCACTTCGTTCGCTTCGCGAGATTCCGGTAGGATGGGTGCCCAAGCGGCAGCTGAAAGTCTGCGTTCTAGGGCTTCGTGTTCCATGATCAAGTCGTAGAGTCGTTTCATTTCCTGCCAAATCCCGAGTGTTTCGTTAGACAAGGTCCCACAATACTCTAGGTCGTCGATTTGCTCGCTCAACGCGACACACCTCAATACGATTCCCAAGTGTTGGTCCAAAGCTTTGGTAACATTTTTATCCTGATGTTGGCTTGAGCCCGGCACGAAGCCAAACGTTTCTTCTAAGCGAAACTGAGCTGAGAGTTCATCGCGAAGACGCCGGAGCAACAGTCCCGCTTCTTGTTCAATCCAATGGGCGCAAAAGGGTTCTTGGGTATAAGAGCCGAGTGTGTTCACATCTTCCCAAAGAGGCGAATTGCATTCTTTGAGTTCGTTCATGAAAGCACTATTCACGACACGGACGATTACAACAGAAGTCATCACATCACCTCGCCAATCGGCTAGTGGGAGTCTGGTTTCTTAGCATATGGATCGCAACCATCGCAGGTCCACTTGCTGCGTTCAATCAACGTAACATGTTTGCACTCAGCTCGCAACTTTTTTTCAAAGTACTAGTCCTGGTCTGTTAAAAAACTGGTATTGCGGGAGCAATTGGATTGCGCATCTTTTCTTCCACTTCAACTGATTGTACAGACAGGCAAACCGATTCATTTTGCTTCCGTCGGTTTTCAACCGGCGGGGCAGCATCTGTCAGCTACCAACGCGAAAAGTTCGCAGAGTGATCGCTCTCCGTCGGACTCGGGGGCTGTTGATTTGGTAACCCGACACGTAAGTGAGGGACGAAATGCGTCCACTCGCTCACGCTTCGGGTTTCCAAAGTTGCCCAATTTCGGCGAAACCTATTAAATCAACAGCCCGCTCGTCCGGCGGAAGCAACGTCCTCAAACGTTGCTTCCGCCCGAATAAATCGGACGGAGAGCGGTCAGCGATGCAAACATGAAATGAATATCGGGTATTTGTGTAGCGGTCAGATATGGCCCCGCCGGTTGGAAACCGACGGTAGCCAAATCTATGTCGATAGGGACCTGCAAAATTTGCGAGGAACAAAAACGGAAGTGAAAATACTTCTTAGATTCGATCGCAATACGGAATTTTTGACAATCCTAGAAAAGCCCCCGACCAACCTGAAAGGCCAGGACCAACCTGAAAGGCCAGATCGCAAAACGGAACAAAACTCGCATAAACGCATTTTTCGTAAACTGCTATTTGTCGCGCAGCCCAGGCTCTGCCTCGCTTCGCAATGCAAGCGAAACACGTATTCTTGACGATTCGTCAGGCGGAGCCTGCAAGTCAGTGGGTTCCAAGGCGGAGCCGGCGGAACCCTAGAACCAGTCGGTGGCGATCGGCGAGAAGTATCGAAAATCAGACATTTATTGATTGAACGATCTAATCGAGTCCAGCTAAAACAATGGCTTGATCCAAGTCCGCGATCAAATCATCCGAGTCTTCGAGACCAACAGAGATTCGAATCAACGAATCGGTGATTCCATACTTGGCCTTGGCCGCCGCGTCGTAACTCGCATGCGACATAGAAGCAGGCTGTGCGATGAGCGACTCCACTGCGCCAAGACTTACTGCCAAGCCAAACAGTTTAGTCGACTGACAAACGACCTTGGTCCTGGCAAAATCGCCGTTTATTTCGAACGAAAGCATGGCCCCAAACTGATCTCCCATGAATTTTTTGGCTCGCGCGTGGTTGCTATGGCTGGCTAATCCAGGATACAAAACACGAGTCACTTGAGGGTGATGTTCGAGCCACTGAGCGATCTTGAGAGCCGATTTGCATTGCTCCCGCATCCGCAAATCAAGGGTTTTGATTCCTCTTTGCAATAGAAAGGATTCCAGTGCGCCAAGAACGGCACCGGTAGCGTTTTGGACGAAGTACAGTTCCTTATGCAGTTCCAAATCTCGCGTCGCTAAAATGCCTGCCAGACAATCGCTGTGGCCGCCTAGGTACTTCGTCGCCGAGTGCATAACAATGTCCGCACCCAACTCAAGCGGACGCAAAATCGATGGGGGCGCAAAAGTACTATCGACCCCGAGCAACGCTCCACCGCGATGCGCAATTTCTGCAATCGCAGGAATGTCGGGGATTGTCATTCGCGGATTGCCAATGCTCTCGATCCAGACCATCTTCGTATTGGGCTTCATGGCCGCTTGAATTTGCATTGCATCATCAGCAGGGGCAAGCGAAACCTCAATGCCACTTCGATTGCAGATCTTGTGTAGAAGTCGAAACGTCCCGCCATAGATATCGCAACCTGCCAGGATATGGTCACCGCTTTTGTGAAGCATGGTCGCGCAATGCGTCGCAGCCATACCTGAGGAGAATGCCAATGCCCCCGCGGCACCCTCCAAATCTGCAACCGTGCGTTCTACTGCCGATCGAGTTGGCGAGCCGCTACGCGCGTAATCAAACTGTCCCCACACACCAGCGCCAGGCTGAATGAACGTGGTTGCCAGATGGATGGGCGTTACGACAGCTCCCGTTGCCGGATCGGGTTCATTGCCAACATGAATGGCGCGCGTTCGAAACTTCATACGCTCAGGGCCTGCTTAAGATCGGCGATCAAGTCTTCGGTATCTTCGATGCCACAAGCCATGCGGATCATATTGTCCGCGATACCGAAACGCTTTCGGTCCTCTGTCGAATAGTCAAAGTAACTCATCACGAACGGCTGTTCGATCAGCGATTCAACTCCCCCTAGGCTTGGTGCGATTTTTGGAATCGAGCAAGCGTCAATAATGGCGGCCGTTTGCTTCCAATCCGCATCGCGAACCAAGAAGGTGATGAGACCGCCAAAGCCCTTCATTGTTCGCTTGGCGATTTCGTGGCTCGGATGGGATTTCAAGCCTGGATAATAGACTTTTTCGACTCGCGAGTGCCGTTCCAAAAACTCCGCTATCCGCTGTCCATTTTCGTTGTGCCGCGCCATGCGTAGGGCGAACGTCTTAAGCCCTCGTTCTAACAAGTACATGTTGTGCGGTGAATTGATGCCGCCCAATATCCCCCGCAACTTACGCACCTCAGTTAGCTTTTCCTTCGATCCGCAAATGACGCCAGCCAACAAATCATTGTGACCTCCCATGTATTTGGTTGCGGAGTGCCATACGTAGTCGACGCCGTATTCGACAGGACGAATGTTGTAAGGAGTCGCAAGAGTCGCATCGATCAAAGTCTCCACTTTACGAGACTTGCCCAAGGCGACAAATTGCTCGAGATCAATTACGCTTAAGTGTGGGTTTGTCGGAGATTCGCTGATCAGCAATTTCGTACGACTGTTGATGGCATTGTCCATGGCTTGGAAGTCGCCGGTCGCAACCTGATGCGTCACGATTCCGAATCGAGATAAGTGTTTCGAACAGAACTCGCGACTGCGATGATAGCATTGGTCGAAGATGACGATTTCGTCCCCAGCGCTGAGCTTGGCCATCAAAAGTCCGACGATGGCTGCCATACCGCTGGAATAAATGATCGCTTCCTCCGCCGAGTCCAAGACGGCCAGTTTTCGTTCGACGACTTTTTCGTTTGGGTTTCCATAACGACCGTACTCCTCACGATCCTGCTTTTGCTCGATGTAGTCGATAATGCACTGAGTCGACTCAAACGTAAAAGTACTGCTACAGCAGATAGAGTCGGTGATGGCATCGCTCGGCTTGCGTCGAGCTTCTCCCGCGTGCACACTGGTTGTGCTCAATCCAGCGCGGTGGCTTGCAAGTTCGGGCCGAGTTTCCATGCTAGTTGGCTGAGCATTCGGGTGCTTATCCACAATGGTTGCGTTTTCCATGTGCTAATAAAATCCAAAGGTAGAACGATCGAACACTTTGGATTTGCGACTTGGAGCAGACTACGCGCCTCGAAATGCGAGGTAAGTAGTGGTCGCTGAAGTTAGAAAGCATCCTGGAATCGGGAAGCTGGGGATGAGCTCGGCTTCGAGGAAGCTCTGGAACAACAGTGGCTATTTAGCAGTTAGGCTGCAAGCGGCCGCAAATCCCTGAACTTGCTAAAGTTTAGCTGGTGTCGTTCGCTTCATCAAGGAGTTTTTCTTGGAGTAGGGACCGCCATGACGAACAAACTGTTAAAATGCGTCGAGTGAGCAAGGCTCCTGCCGAGTTCTAGCCGCAACGGTTCGGCAGGAGCCTCACCCTCCCGAGTAACATAAAGTACGAGTCTATGGCCTGTTTTTTTGGAAAAACTCGAGAATTGCGACACTTCTCACCGATCGCCACCGACTGGTTCCAGGGCTCTGCCTTGGAACCCACTGACTTGCAGGCTCTGCCTGCCGAATCGTCAAGAATACGTGTTTCGCTTGCATTGCCAAGCGAGGCAGAGCCTCCGGAGCAGTGCGTTCCCAGACAGAGCCGGCAGAGCCCGGGAACGAGAAACTTCATTGGTGGCATTAGCCGAGAAGTGTCAGAAGTTCTATGCTATTTTTCTGGTTCTTGCTCTTTTGTGCATTTCCAGT
>JBBRJI010000234.1:0-8074 GCA_038219625.1 Pirellulales bacterium
GTGCCGGCGCTCATCGGTGAAGGAGCTGGAGCAACTTTGAAGTTGACTTTCAAGGGGATCGGCATCGGGATCTTTATCGCCTCTGGACCCGACACCGGGAATATCGAGTACCGCATCGATCAAGGGGAATGGCGGAAGCAAAAGCTCTTTACTCAGTGGAGTCCAGGACTGCATCTCCCATGGGCTAAGATGTTGGCATCCGAACTAGCGGATGGAACCCACGAGTTGGAGATGCGAGTCAGCGAGAAATCCGATGAACGCAGCCAAGGGCATGCGATTCGGATTATTCACTTCTTGGTGAACGATCCGACGTAGTAGAACGATCCGACGTAGTAGGAGGTGGTCCAGCTTAGCCACCCACCCTCTGGGAGGGTCTCGCGAAGGGAGGGTGAAGTGAGAGAAGTGATTGCAAAATTCGGTTCACCCTCCCCGGCCTACGGCCGACCCTCCCCGAGGGAGGGTGACTTAATTTGGATCGGGGTTAAACCGGGTTAAACGATGTGGAAACACCGCTTAGAGATGCACGGGGATAAAACGAGTTTGCTCATTGGCTTCCTTGGGGCTTGGTGGGTCCACCCACGGAATGGCAGTCCCCGTGTCTGCCAACTGCTTCACGTACTGTTTGAACTCCTTCACGATTCTCGCAAGTGCATCGCGCTCGGTGCCACCAGTGCAAACAAGATTGGGAAGGTTCGCAACTCGCGCGCTCACATTCCCGCTCGCGTCGCGAAGCACATGGACGACGCAATTGAAAACTGGAACGTTAGCGGAAACAGTTGGGAGATTCATGGATTTTGTTACCAAGTTGTCGGCGGAAATGAAACGAGAGATGATCGCGAAAGGATCGATCCCTATGGGACTCGGTGGATAGTCCAATAGATTTCCTCTTCAAAGGGACTGCCATCGTCTGCTTTGACCCTTAATCTTAAATGAAGCTGGTTGACGGGCTGAAGATTCGATGCACTGAGTTTGACGCTCCTGCGATTCTCCGAGACATCGACCGATGTTATGTTCAGTTTTTCCGCACCGATTTTCCCATTTGTTGGCGAATACCGTTCGGATCCGTACGAGGCTTGCCAGCGATAGTTCCAGTGTTCAGCCATGTAGGATTCGATGTTACTGGCAGTTCCAGGCTCGACCGCAAAGTTGAAATCGATGCGTAACCCATCCGATTCTACCTTGCAGTCACTTACCATGTGAATTGGCTTGCCTGTATTACGTAATCGCTGAATGCCTTGATCGAGCAGTCCGATTCGACCCTCGCCATTCCAGCCCTGTAGTCCCGTCGCGTAGACTTGACCGTCCTTCGGATTGACCCGTCCTCGCATGATTCCGGTTCGAAAGTCAAAGGGCAGTTTGATGATCGCAGCTTGGGACTGACCATCCACTTCCTGAATCATTAGGTAGGACAACCACCCCTTGCCAAAACTCATGTGCAGCAAGCGACCGGAAAGTGGTCCCCAACGCGGATCGTCGACCCAAAGCTGTCCGCCCGACGAATTGTCAAACTCCTGTGGCATCCAAACCATCGGCTGATCAAAACTCTTTGGCGGAACGACCTTCGACGTGTCGATCTTTCCACCGTCAGCAGACCATTTGTCCTTTCCGTTGTAAGTAGGCACCCAGCCATAAAATCCACCTTCGCGCAACAAACTGACTTTGGAGGCAGGCATCCATTGCCCTTGATTGTCGCTGCACGTCATTCGATCGCCGGGCATGCTCCCCATTCCATTCGGAACTCGAAAACCAGTACTGTAGATACTTCGTCGTTTTCCGTCCGGTGAAATCTGAATCACCGCGCCGGGCAAAGCAAAGTCAGCGTCGTGCCCTCCCTTTGCATAATAGAAATTACCCTTGGAATCGGTCTGTAGATCAAAATTGAAGGCGTGGAAGAAGATCGAAACATCCGTGTCGGCACTGAAACTTTCATAAAAATCAGCCTCGCCGTTGTTGTCTTGGTCGTGCAAACGCACAATACGATCTTTGCAAGTTACATAGATCAAATCATCGACGACTTTCACGCCGAACGGCTCATAGAGGCCAGCCGCAAACCGTTTCCATTCCAGGTTCAAGAGTTTGTCATCGATACCGGAAACGATCCAGACATCACCGCCGTAGGTAGTAACGACCATGCGCCCGTCTGACAAAAAATCTAGGGAGGTAGTCCGGAACCATGTCTTCCAAGGTGTCACGTCTGGAATCGTAATGGTATCGAGCGCGTAAGCGCCTCGTTGCAGCCCAAGTGCCCCAATCGTTTTCAATACCGTGCTCCAGTTTTTCCCTCCACCTTGTGTTAACTTGGAAAGGCTCCTTGGCACGTAATGCAAACGTTCCTCTTGAATCCGTTTGCCGAATAATTCAAGTCCCTTTGAATCGATACCACACTGACAGACAACGTCAAAACGGAGGGATTCATCGCTGGCCGGGATAGTCAAAACCAATCGCGTTTGCTCATCAACGGTCCAAGTGAACGACTCAGTTTGACCAACCATTGCGGCCGCGGTGAATCGCGATAGCTTTTGACCGACGCTAGAGCGACTCATCGCTAGCGTGGCTGTCGCGCTGCCAGTCGATCCTTGCGTCTGGCTTTGGCCAAGAGCAACGACGCCCGATTGCGTTTCGTTGACGTTGCGACCCTGTGCGACAGACAAAACAAGTGGCTTCCCAGGTTCGATTTCCAATTGATGGCGAATCGTATTAGACGATGCATCCGATTGAACGGTTTCCAAAACCGATCGGCCATCGATTCGATAACTAAGAACGACTTGGGCGTTGTGGAGAAAGTAACCACGGTAATCCATCCAGTCCGGTGGCATCGGACCGCGCGGTAGGAGTCCGTCGCGTGAGTAGTCAAGTGTTTCGCCATGTCCCCATTGCCAACCTTGCAATTCGGCGATGGACTCACCTCGCGGTCTGGCTGTACCTTCTCCACGGTCGCGAATATGCTGGGTTTCATCGAGATCTAAGAAACCGCCTCTCCAAATGTCCGCCTGGTTCATTGTATGGAGGTCGTAACAGAGCGAAACGTTCTCCCCTATTCGCATGGTGAGGACACTTGGAAAGCGTCTTTCGAGTTGCGAACCAAGAGCTGGCCCGAAATCGCGTTCGACAGTTGGCACAGCCGTGCCATCCTCCGTGCCTTTGGGAAGACTTGCCAGATAGCGTTGATCGAAGGCGGAGTACTCGGCGTTCGTCGGCTTCATGAAGCGTTCACGAATGTAATGAATCGCTTGATAGCGTTCTTTTGGCGTCAAATGGGACATAGCTCCCATCAAACCGTTACCGCGTGTCAGCGTCATGAACATCTGAAGTGGCTCAGCTCCGAATTTCATTTTTTGCGTTCCGAAGGCACGCGCGGTCGAAAGGGCTGGTCGGTTGCCGTCGGCACCGTGACAATCGATGCAAAAGCCTTGATAAATCGCTTGCCCGGCTTCAAAGTCCTTTTTATTGAGCTTTTTAAGAATGCCAGCGTGATCGAGGTGTAACCAATCTTGCTTGATCGCTATTTGATCGGTTGAAGGCTTTAATTCGTCCGCTTCTTTTGGTCCGCCTCTTGCAACGCGAATCACATACGATGCAAGATCGAAGAATTGACTTTGATCCCGCAGAGCAGATATCAGTCCTTCTGGCATCATCGAGAGCTTAGACGTTGTCCTAGTCTCAATTGAGTCTTTGTTTATCGTCACCGTTTGAGTTAGATTGGATGCGGACCGAAGGACGAGTTGCTGGGGATTCTCTTCGACCACAATCCCAGTAATCGTTCTACCATCGTCGGTTAGTACCGAAACGGTTTCAAAGCCCGCTCGAAGTTGCTTCGATGGATTCAAAAGCGACTCGACAAGATACTCATCGGTTAACTGTGTATTATCGATACCTTGGTTTAGGTTTGCGAGATTTGGTCCGAGCTGTGACGGCCCCTCACCGCTGGAATGGCACTGGACGCATGCGGCAGCCGAGCGATAAAAAACCAATGCACCTCTGCGAGGATCACCTCGTAGTCGTGTTTCACGAACGAGATCCGCAACATCTGCAGCCTTCAAGAGTTTTTCTAGCGACTCAGCTTGTCGAAGTGTTTCGCTACGAATCTCGGTCTGCAATAGTAGGCAAGCGACAATAATTACGATCTTGGTAAGCAAATATCGGCAATACATCATCGCTCGTCCGAGGAATCAACTTCGCGACCACGCAGTTCTTTGTCGAAGAATGCGAAGCCGACCATGAAAACGCAAGAATATGCCATGTCGTTAAAGTAGCAAAGCGTTCGCATGAGTTCGTGGTCATCAACGGATAGAGGGGGCGGAACTTTTGAATTGTAGCATGCAATCAGCGCTACGAAACAGTACATCCGTCGGCGGAGCGACGGATCAACGTAGGCCGGTTCGCTCCGCGACCGGCGGTCAGCGTAGTCCAAACCGCACAATCTCTACCCTTCCATATTACAGCAGACCTGTTCGCTGCCGATTGTTGAAGTCATCCATTCGCATCGATGTATGCAAACGACGCTACAAAAGGCCCATGGTCGGTTCCAAGCCGAACATGTGGTTCATGTTTTGGATGGCCGCGCCGCTGGCCCCCTTCACCAGATTGTCGATGGCGGAAATGAGAATAATGCGAGGGCCATTTTCGCGGACCGTAATGTCCACGTAATTCGTTCTAGCGACAAATCGAGTGGCTGGCAGATGCGAAACAACTCGTACGAACGAGCTGGAGTCATAGTAGGTGTTCAAGCATTCCCGAATTTGATTGGGGGTTACACCCGACGCTGGATGGACGTAGATGGTAGACAAGATCCCGCGTTCCATGGGGGTCAAGTGCGGGGTGAAGACGATTTCGGGTTCGACCCCACTGAATCGTTTGACAATGTCAACAATCTCAGGCTGATGGCGATGGTGACCAACCGAATAGGCCGAGATGCTCTCATTCACTTCGCAGTAGAGGTTCCCAAGCTTGGGGGTTCGTCCAGCACCGCTGACTCCCGACTTGCTATCCACGATAATATCCAACGGCGAAATGAGTCCTTCCTTAAGCAGCGGCGACAAAGGCAAGATGGCCGAGGTGGGATAGCAACCGGGATTGGCAACCAATTTGCAGTCCTTTAAGTCGCCAGCAAAAAGCTCAGGCAAACCGTATGGTGTCATTCCCAAACGACCCGCGTCCGGATGAACTTCGCCGTACCACTTTTCATAAAGAGCAGGGGTGCTCAGACGGTAGTCCGCGGACAAGTCGATGACACGGCAACCCGCGTCAAGCAATTGCATCACGTGATGTGCTGAAGCCCCATGCGGCAAACACGAGAAAGCCACATCGCATCGCTCGGCAACTTGTTGCGGGGTCAAGTCCTCTACTGGGAGCTTGAGTCGGCGAATAAGGTTCGGATGCATGTCGGCGATCATGCTCCCATCCGCTTGTCGGCTGGTGGCGGCCAGGATTTGTACTTGCGGATGCCCAATGAGCCATTCGATCGCTTCGATTGCCGTATAACCAGAAGCGCCAATAATGCCGACACGAATCATTCGAATACCTTTTGAGAGTTGGGTTAAGACTGGACGCAGCTTCCAATCGCTCCCAATTCTACGCGAAACGCAGAATCTGGCTACATGAACCAGGGCTCCTGAATCTGTTCGGCCAAAATTTCACGAACCATGTTTCGAAGTTGGCCTAGGACCATGGCCGTCGCACCCCAAACGAAATGCTCCCCGACACGGTATCCAGGTGCATCAAACTGCACAGTCCCACGTTTCAGCGTGCCGACGGTGATCGCCTCGTCGCTAATCAAGTCGCGAAGTGGTAGGAAGATCAATTCAGCAACTTCATCAGGGTTGGGCTGGAAGGAGGGACGGAGAGAACTGACCGCAACAATTGGCGTCACCAGATGCCGACTCGCGTAAACGTACAATGGTGTCAACTCTCCAACGGGCTGCATGTATTCCGTGGTGCAGCCGAGCTCTTCGCCAAACTCCCGGCAAGCTGTTCTCCAAACGGTTTCGCCCGCATCGGATCTTCCCCCGGGCAAGGAGACTTGGCCACCGTAATCGGCCATTTGGGTTGGACGAAGGGTTAATGGAATCGTCCAATCGGAGCCAGAGATAGGAATCAAACAGATGAGGACGGCGGCTGGGTGCGCGTATTTGGGAGCTGGGCCACGATGACGACCATAAGCGTACTGCGGCGCCAACTCGCGATGCGAATTACAATGCCCTTTTTTTTCCCAGTTCGCCATATTCCTGCGGAGCAACTCAGGCAGGTTAGACAGGTCTCCCGTCTCGATCATTTCAATTCGTTTTCGGTTTGGCTGAAGCGATTCGCAAGTTCACTTTTGACGAGAATCGAATGGGAACGTACATTACGCCCACTTCCATGCCTTCATTCTACGCGAAAAAACATCGATTACGACACGAAAAGCCCATGCACCACCAGCCTTGTTTGTTGCTCATTCGACACGCCCAGTCGGAGAACAATGCCCTCGAGGATCAATTTCGCGTTCCCGACCCTGACATTACCGACTTGGGCTCCGCCCAATCCAAAAAGCTAGCGGCTATTGTCGCCAAGCTTTCCCCTACAGTCTTGTACTGTAGCCCATTTCGACGTTCCTTGGAAACGACGCGCTGGATTGCACTGCAGACCGGGACGGTTCCAAGTGTACGGCAAGATATTTACGAACAGGGGGGCTGTCACAGCGGCTACCAACCAGGCCGCCGAATCGCTCACATGGGGACGACTCGGCAAACACTTTCGCAGCAGTATTCCGGTTGGCATTTGGATGAACGCATCAGCGACCAAGGCTGGTACGATCTCGATCACTACGAAACAGCGGACGAAGCGCGTCAACGTGCCCAGCGAGTTCGCAAATGGTATGAATCCGAAACGCAGTTGCATAGCAACCATGACCGGGTCGCCATGGTGATCCACGCAGACTTCAAGATGCGACTGTTAGAAGCCTTTTTGGAAGATGATTCCATTCAAGAGCAACTCGGTGATATCATCAACACTTCCATCACTCGATTGTCCCTGGCCAAAGGACGCTGGAGGATGGACTACTGGAATTCTTTCTCGCATTTGGATCCGCATGAAATCTCGTGCTAGAGATTCTCCTATACTCGAACCATGAAAGATGCACTTATGTCGATATCACCAAAGATCCTTGCCTTTGCTGGCAGCACTCGAAAAGATTCCTTCAATAAGAAACTCTTACAGATCGCCGCTCGTGGTGCAATGGATGCGGGGGCCGAAGTCACGGTGATCGATCTAAAGAATTACCCTTTGCCGTTGTTCGATGAAGACCTTGAAGCAGCAGACGGCTTGCCGCTCAATGCCTTGACCCTCAAAAAACTCTTTCTGACGCACCACGGATTGATTATTGCCTCACCTGAGTACAACAGTTCAATGACGGCAGTCTTGAAGAACACCCTCGACTGGATTTCTCGCCCAGCCCCAGGAGAAGCATCTTTGGCTGCGTTCCAGGGCAAAGTTACGAGTATCATGAGTGCATCGCCTGGCGGTTTGGGCGGTCTTCGCGGCTTGGTCCATCTTCGGTCCGTCCTCGGAAACATTGGTGTGCTAGTGCTGCCGGAACAGATTGCGGTTTCCAAAGCTTATGAAGCGTTTGATAGTAATGGCGATTTAAAGGACGAAAAGCAGCAGGCAGCCGTGCAAAACTTGGGAAAGAAGCTAGTGGATACGGTTCGCAAACTCATCGGATAAGGGAACTTGAAATGGGATACAAACCACAACGCATTATCGGCTGGATTTTGAGTGGCCTGATCGCAGTCCTTTTGATCGGTCCCAGCGCGATGGGGAAATTTGTAGAATGGGAAGGCAAGGACAAGATGTTTACGCACATCGGCTTTTCGCCCGAATTAATCTTCAAGATTGGCATTCTAGAAGTAATTCTTGCGGTTATTTATCTCATCCCCAAGACGGCTTTCATCGGGGCAATTTTGCTGACGGGCTATCTCGGGGGAGCCACCGTCACTCATTTGCGAGTCGGCGATCCATTTATCGCGCCGGTCGTTATTGGAGTCGTGATGTGGATCGGGCTCGGATTGCGGTGCCCTGCGATTTTCTCATTGGCAAT
>JBBRJI010000235.1:0-8064 GCA_038219625.1 Pirellulales bacterium
TGTTGTTATCATCAGGTTGCCAAAAGTGCATCAAACGGCCTGTCCCTGAAGGATTTTGCAGAGCCGACTGGTCATTGTCACCAGCATTTCTTTTCCCGTCTTTTTTCCGGAATGAGAGGTTAGCTTCAGGTTTAAAAGCCCATTTTCGCCCCCTGTTTCTCCAATAAGGAAAACATGGGGACACCACACTTTTGTACGAGAGCAACCAACCACCACCCGAACATAAGTGGTGTCCCCAAGTCTTCCTTTGATTCTGTCGCCCTTAGGCTGAAATCGGCTACGCTTCGGGCTCACCAACATCTACGGAATTCCAATCGATGTCCCTTTTCGTATTTTCAAATTCGCTTAACACCGCCGATGCGTGAGCCAGATCGCTTTGCCTCACCACGACCGTGACATCACCCGGCGCTTCGGCTTGAAATCCGGTAGTAAAGGAACCTGTCGTGGTTGCTTGGATGCCATTTTCGGCGAGTGCAGCGATGATAGCTGCCGCCTCAACTTCACTACAGTATTGAGCCAATGTAGTGGGGTTGTTGAGGTCACTATGGGTCGGATTGCTCATGTTCATTCCCTCGTTAATGATGTTGATTCATCCTCTGCTAAAAAGTAGCAAGTTCGGTGCCGGTGGACCGAAAGGGTCGAAAAAAAAGTCTGAAAAGGGGTCCGAAATAGAATCGACCCAAGGCAGAGTTCCACTTCTCGACCTATCTTGATACGGCTACGATACGGTGCGATGCTTAGGTGCGGTGCCCGAACATAAGTGGTGTCCCCAAGTCTTGTCCACAGCCAAAAGCAATCTATGACTATGACGTAACTAACGAAGTAGCATCTTTCGAGGACGGTACCCCCATAGTGAACAGTCACTCCAATACAATGTACAGTGTCCCTCTATCCTATCCTTTCGCGGTTCTTCCATGTCCATAGCTGTAATAGTTGGGGTGTTGGGTGCTGACATGGCATCGGCTCAACGCGAAGGAGGTGGTGGTGGTGGTGGTGGTGGAGGTGGTGGAGGTGGAGGCAGTGGCTGCAATCACCAACAGACGTCTGGATCCGCGATTATCTGGTGCGGGAACAAGCTCAAGAAGGGCATGAAAAGGGGAGATGGTAGTTTGGCCGAAGCCACTTCAACCAAGGCGGAGGCCGTCCGTACTGTACGGACTTGGCTACGCTGACGCTTGAAGTCTACGATCGATTCATGCCGATCTACTCGGAAATCGAACCAGACACATTTAACTTGTGAACAATGATTGTGAACAATGAAAGGATCGGTATCACCTACTCGCTTTCGAGAAAAGGTAACTATCCCCTGAGATGAACTCGAGATGAACTCAGGGGCATTCCAATTCGGCGCATCTATACCTTGCATTTCGTACTTGCATTTTTCGACAGCACTTCCTACTTTCGTTGCCGACCTTTTCCAGTCGAATAACGCTGATTTTGCTCGGCAATTTGACCTGGACTGAGACTCTCTAGACCACATGCATTCAAAGCCGCATTGGCCAACAACTCTTGAAAGGCGGGCTCGGCAAAGTCGTTGGGATGGCCAAGCGATGTGTAGAACGACGCTCCCCCGTCGGCGCGCACATGGGTCCACGCGAGTGGTTCTGCCGGCTGGCCATCAAGTTTGCCGTGCCATAGGACGCGTGTTCCAGGCTTCAAGGGACTGACCTTGTAAAGCGACCCTTGGCTCGAAAAGAGAGCTGCCGCGTTGTCAGCCCGACTTACGGTTGGTTGCAATTCATTGCCGTAATGATTCGTGTAATTCCCGCCAAAAGTGTAAGCGTCAAACTCGGGCCATTGGACCAGCCCATCACCTTGTTTCCCATCTCGAAGGCAGAATGCATGACTCGCTGTACGCACTCCGAGAACAGGTCGTCCCGCTTTGATGAAGGCTTGAATTCTTTCCAAGTCGCTGGCGACGAGTGGTCGCCGTCTCACGCTAACGAGCAAGGCATCCGCATCATCGATGGCTTCGATGCCAGGAATGGTCGTTCGATCCTTCGAATCGCCATAGACGAGGGAAACACGCAGTTGGGAACGCAAATGCGTTGCAGCGAATTGCGGCAAGGTATTGGCCGTTTGATACTCATCCTCCGCGATGAGCATGGCTAAATGAGGCCGTCGATCCTTGGAAAATCGAAATGGAATCCGTTGAGATGGAACCGATGAATTCAGAGAAACAAACAATTGGTTGCTGGCAATCGTTGGGCAGACGTGACGCTCGACATGGTCCAGAATGAGATCGGTACCGGAAAAATGGTTGACGTAAGGCCACCTGAGTGGATTGTACATGGTGTCGGTTAGGTCCCGGAGCAGGAATACATTCTTGCCGTGGCTCGAAAGTTGCCGCAAGCCGAAGGGGCGTCCAAGCACGCACATGTTGGTATGAACGCCGCAAATCAGAATCTGCTTAATCCCCTTCGATTCGAGGATGTTCCAGATCTCGATGCCAGAATCGCTGATGTAGTCACGCTTTGAATCGATGTTGATAATCGGGATTTGTTGTCGCCATGGGGCTTTGGGATTTCGACCTTCGCTGGCAAGTTTTTCGGACCATTGCTGGTGCTCGATGGGGTCATCGTCCTCACCGCCGTCGGACTGGTCGATTGGATAAGCGAACGCTTCCTCGCTAGGGATACGGTCGCACCAGGTTGAGATATCCTTCGGGAGATTGGCTGCCGTTGAAACCGACTTGGCCCGCTCGCGTGCTGGGTGGGATGCGTAAAATGGAATGCAATCGCTAGGGGCATGTACGATCAAGGCTCCGTTGGATCGAAGCGAATCCGCAAGAGCGTCAATCCGAGGAGCGAGTTCTTGAACGCGACGTACAGCATTGACGCAATGGTGCGAGTCCCAAACGTCGCAAATAATGAGCGCCGTTTCCGCAGGCTGCCAATGTGCCGTCGAGTGAACCCGATGAAACCGATCTGGAAAATCGGATACTGGGGTTTGGCGTGCCGATTGGATGACGATGTCTTTCCCAAACATATTGCAATTGAAAAACAGGGCGAACGGGAATGCAAGGAGCCAGAGCGACGAAAAGCAATGGAGACTTGGTGGGGGTGTTTTCTTCATCGGATGGTCTCTTTGGCTTTGGGACTAAAAAACTGCAGAAAACTAATGATACGCTTGGTTTTGTGGCTGAGCGAGGCCCTCGCTCAGAACGGCAGGAACCCAACGCGCGAAGGGCCTCGCGCGTCCACGAGCGTCCACGAGCGTCGGCATAGATACTGTACTTTTTGACAGGTCGGCTTCCCGCCAAAAACTATTTGCAATCGTAAATCTTTTGTCACAAGCAACTTAAGAAAATATTTTAAGGCGTGGCACGCCGGTTGCTCTCGCAATGGGACACCTATTGACGACTGCCAAAACTGGCTCGCTTCGTTTTCAGGTGAGATTTTGTTTATCAGATGGTTTGGGTGCGGGGAACCTGCACTTCGTAATACAGATTAATGTTCGTTGGTTGTTACCAGCTCATCGCAAGGAGTTCACCGTGGCAAAACAAATGGTTTTTGATGACGAAGCGCGACAGCCACTTTTGGCTGGCGTTTCCAAGCTCGCACGAGCAGTTCGCAGCACCTTGGGCCCGCGAGGACGAAACGCAGTTCTCGACAAAGGCTGGGGCTCTCCGAAGATCACCAAGGACGGTGTCACGGTCGCAGAAGAGATCGAATTAGACGATCCCTATGAAAATTTGGGCGCCCAGCTCGTGAAAGAAGCTGCCAGCAAAACCAATGACGTGGCTGGTGATGGAACCACCACTGCAACCGTACTCGCCGAGGCAATTTTCCGCGAAGGGCTCAAAATGATCGCCGCTGGTGCGGATCCGATGGCTCTTTCGCGAGGAATCGCCAAGGCCGTTGAGTGTGTTAAGGCTGAAATCGATAAAGTGGCGATTCCAATCGATGCCAAGAACAAAAAAGAAATTAAGCAAGTTGCAACCATCGCTGGTAACAACGACCCTGCGATTGGCGACGTTCTCGCGGAAGCATTTTTGAAGGTTGGCAAAGACGGCGTGATTTCGGTCGAAGAGGGCCGTGGCAACGAAACAACTGTCGAAGTCGTCGAAGGCATGCAATTCGATCGTGGCTTCTTGTCGCCGCACTTCGTGACCAATCAGGACGAAGTTTCGGTCGAACTCGAAGACTGCTACATTTTGATCCACGAAGAAAAGATCAGCAACAACAAGAAACTGATCCCTCTACTAGAAGCCATCAGCAAGGCCAAGAAGCCATTGCTGATTATCGCCGAAGACATCGATGGCGATGCGCTGGCAACTCTCGTGATCAACAAGATGCGTGGTATCCTCAACGTTGCCGCCGTGAAAGCTCCTGGGTATGGCGATCGCCGCAAGGCTATCCTCGGCGACATCGCTTCGTTGACCAATGCCAAGGCGATTTTCAAGGACCTCGGTATCGATCTTGAATCGGTCAAGCTGAGCGATCTGGGCCGAGCCAAGAAGATCCACATTACGAGCGAAAACACTGTGGTTATTGGTGGTGCGGGCAAGAAAGACATCATCGAAGCACGCGTGGTTCAGCTCCGTCGCGAAATTGAAAATACCGATAGCGACTACGATCGTGAAAAGCTCCAAGAGCGACTCGCGAAGCTCGCTGGTGGTGTTGCTCAGATCAACGTCGGTGCCGCAACCGAAACCGAAATGAAAGAGCGTAAGGCTCTGATCGACGATGCCAAGGCTGCAACGCAAGCTGCACTCGCCGAAGGGATTGTACCTGGCGGTGGTGTTGCTCTGATTCGCTGCGAAGCGGCTTTGAACAAGCTCAAACTCGAGGGTGACGAGAAGCTAGGTGCCAAGATCATCTCCAACGTTCTCGATTACCCGCTTCGAGCTATCGCCAACAATGCTGGCGTCGACGGAGCTGTAGTTGTGAATCGCGTTCGTCAACAGAAGGAACGAACCGAAGGCTACGACGCCAACACCGACAAGTACGTCGACATGATCAAAGCCGGAATCATCGATCCAGCTAAGGTCGTTAAGACAGCTTTGGGCAATGCAGCCTCGGTTGCTTCGCTCTTGCTGACGACCGAATCCTTGATCACTGAAATTCCAAAGGAAGAGGAAGAAGCGGCTGGTGGACATCACGACCATGATCAAGGCATGGGTGGTATGGGCGGCATGGGTGGGATGGGAGGAATGGGCGGCGGTATGGGCGGGATGATGTAGTTCTCCCGGGCCGATAGCGATTCTCGATTCAATTTCAATTCAACAGATCAAACATTTTTTAGTACAAGGAATATTCCAAATGGCAAAGGTAAACATTCGTCCTCTTGATGACCGTGTCGTTGTGCAGCCGCTCGAAGCAGAAGAGACCACCGCTGGTGGTATCGTTTTGCCAGATTCGGCCAAAGAGAAGCCACAACGCGGCAAGGTTGTTGCAGTGGGTCCAGGCAAGCTGCTTGATAGCGGTGTTCGCGGTGCTTTGAGCGTTACTGTTGGCGACGAAGTCATCTTCGGCAAGTACGGCGGAAGCGAAGTGGAAATCGATGGCGTTGAGTACAAGATCCTTCGCGAAAGCGACGTTCTTGCTAAGCTTGCTTAGTTCGCTCGCACTTTCTGATGCAAACTGTCGACCATCGCTTTTTTGAGGCGATGGTCCTCCAACCGACTTTTCCCAAAAATCCATAAGGACTGCTAAGCGTGGCTAAGCAATTACTATTTGACGACCAGGCCCGAGCGAGAATGCTCCAGGGTGTAGAAAAACTAGCGAATGCCGTAGCCGTGACCATGGGTCCGACCGGTCGCAACGTGATCATCGACAAGAGCTTCGGTGGCCCAACCGTTACGAAAGACGGAGTTACGGTTGCCAAGGAAATCGAACTCGAAGATCGCTTCGAAAACATGGGCGCTAAGCTCGTGGTCGAAGTCGCGCAAAAGACGAGCGATCTCGCAGGAGACGGAACCACCACCGCAACCGTGCTAGCCCGAGCGATCTTTAAGGAAGGGCTCCGAAACGTTGCCGCAGGCAGCAATCCATCGGCGATTCGCCGGGGCATCGACAAAGCGGTTGAAGCCGTTGTTGCCAAGTTGCAAGAAATGGCCAAGCCTGTTAGCAACCGACAAGAAGTTGCTGCAGTTGGCTCGATCTCTGCAAACAACGACATGTCGATTGGCTCTCTGTTAGCCGAAGCCCTCGAACGCGTTGGCAAAGACGGCGTGATCACGGTCGAAGAAGGCAAGACTGCCGACACGACCGTTGAGTACGTCGACGGCATGCAGTTCGACAAGGGATTTGTCTCCCCGTATTTCATCAATACGCCTGCGACCATGAGCTGTACCTACGAGAACGCACTGGTTCTGTTGTACGACAAGAAGATCAGCAATATTCGCGATTTGGTGCCGTTGCTCGAAAAAATCAGCGCAGCCAGCCAGCCTTTCTTGATCATTTGCGAAGATGTTGACGCCGAAGCGTTGACTCTCTTGGTGGTGAACAAGCTGCGTGGTACGCTCAACGTTTGTGCTGTCAAGGCTCCAGGCTTTGGCGACCGACGCAAGGCCATGCTCGGCGACATCGCTGTGCTAACCGGCGGTACCTTCATCAGCGAAGACCTCGGCATCCAACTCGAAAAAGTTTCCCTAGAACACCTAGGTCGCGTTAAGAAAGTGGTTGTCGACAAGAACAACACCACTCTCGTCGAAGGCAGCGGAGATCGCAAAGCCATCGCACAACGCGTTGCCCAAATCCGGGCTCAGATCGAGCAAACGGATAGCGAATACGACAAGGAAAAGTTCCAAGAACGGCTCGCGAAGTTGGCTGGTGGCGTTGCTGTAATCAGCGTTGGTGCCGAGACCGAAGCTGACATGAAGCAAAAGAAGGCCCGCGTAGAAGATGCGTTGCATGCTACGCGTGCTGCTGTGGAAGAAGGAATTCTCCCAGGTGGTGGTGTTGCGTTGTTGCGATGCCGCGACACCGTGATTGCACTTGCTAAGGGACTTAGCGGCGACGAAAGAACAGGTGCCGAGATCATTCTGCGAGCCCTGGAATCACCACTTCGTCAAATTGCCGACAATGCTGGCATCGATGGCAGCGTTGTGGCCGACGAAGTTTCCCAGAAACCGCTTAACATGGGCTATGACGCCAACAAGGGTGTTTATGTCGACATGCTGAAGTCCGGTATTATTGACCCCGTAAAGGTAGTTCGAACGGCGTTGGCAAACGCAGCTAGCATTTCAGGTTTGCTGCTAACAACCGATTCCCTCGTGACGACCTACGATAAAGACGATAAGAACAAGCGAAAGGTCGAAGGCTCAATCAACTAATGGTTGATTGGCTTGCTCTTTCGATCAATTGAAAGTTCAGGGGTCACTTGCGATGGTGTTCAACACTCCGCGAGTGCCCCTTTTTTTCTAACCGAAACCTATTCCGAAGCACGCGTTGCTTCGCCCTTGAATCACGAGCTTGAACGTGGCCACAAAACGATGTTACTACGAGATCCTCAGCGTACAGCAGTCCGCGACGCAGGATGAAATCTCGAAATCCTATCGCAAGCTTGCGCTCAAGTATCACCCGGACTCCAATCAAGGTGACACCGACGCGATCCATCAATTCAAAGAAGCTGCGGAAGCCTACGAAGTCCTGAGCGATCAGCAAAAACGTAGTCGTTACGACCAGCATGGACATGCGGGCGTCGAAGCTGGCAACGGTGCCGGGTTCCGAGACGTTGGGGATATTTTTGAAGCGTTTGGCGACGTTTTTGGCGGCACCATTTTTGAGGACTTTTTTGGTGGCGGAGGCGGTGGCCGATCGCGAGGTCGCGTTCGTCGTGGGGCGGATTTGCGATGCGATGTAACGTTGGATCTTGAGGAAGCCGCCAAAGGGGTTACCAAGACCGTATCCTTAACGCGTCATGCACCATGCGAAACCTGCACTGGCTCGGGTGCAGCTCCTGGTTCACAGCCGGAAACCTGCAGAAAATGCCAAGGCCGCGGGCAAGTCGTTCAAGCCTCGGGAATCCTGCGGGTCCAAACAACCTGTCCGATCTGCCGTGGCAGCGGCAAGACGATTAGTAAGCCTTGCAAAACATGCGACGGCCAAGGACTCAAGC
>JBBRJI010000236.1:0-8028 GCA_038219625.1 Pirellulales bacterium
GCCGGTTTCGGCATTGACCTCCATGCCACGAGTGGGCAGTGGTCGATGGCCCTCGTGGGCAAGGACGTTGGCATTGACGAAGCACAACAGCAGAAACGCCCATCGATTGCGTGCGTTCACCGAGTATTGCTCGCTTTCAACTTCGCCACTGCGGCAAGCGTTGCTTCGGAATCGTTCATCGCCTTGGTCTTGCAACCTTTGCAACACAAGAAAACTGGCTGACCCTTGACGTCGATTTTGATTGGCTTGCCCATCGATCCGAGTAGGCTGTCTGTCTGCACCGCACAGAACTTCTGCGACTTCGCCAATGCACGATCTTCTTCGCTAAGCGTCGCCAGCGCCTCCGTAACTTCAGGGTCTTCGCTTGGTGTGGCGGTTGCTGATTCAGCCGATTTTTTTTTGGCGGCTGTTCCGCTATCGCTTGGCTTTTGAATGTAGTCTTCAGGCCCCTTCACTTCGCTGGGCACTTCCTTTGCCATGCGAACAAATTCGTCGACGCATGGCGGGCAGCAGAATAAGTATTTCTTACCGCCGACAGTCCATTCGATTTTGGGATTTGCCTTTGTAAACGTTACCGGGCAAATGAAGTCGCCTGGCTGCGGACTCATATCATGCTTGGACATGAAGCCGCGAAACTTCTGACCTGCCGAAAGTTTGCCATTGGCTTCAATGTCAGCTTGTGTGTACTTGCCGCCCGGAGTGAAGTAGAGCTTCTGTTCTTCGGTCCCCGTCACAGCGGCCGGCATCCCGCTATCGTGCTGCTGAACTGCGGTCGTGAATCCAACGCGGAACCGTTCGCCACCGATGCGTAGGTTGGGAATGGTGACATCGACGGCAACGCCGACTGCCGCGTCGGGCAATTTGCCGACAAACTGGGACGTCTTTCCATCGGCATCACCGTCTTGAGGAGTTGCTTTCATGTCAATCGGAGTCGCATCGGACTCACCGGCGGCTTTGACATAGGCTTTCACGGATTGGACATCGACTTCCTGAATCCGAGTCTCGTCGGCACCGAGCATCAGCAAACGAAACGTGCCGTCCTTTTCGATGACTGCTTCAGCGTGGTAGCTATCCGAACCAATCGGAATAATGATCCCGCCATGAGCACCAGGAACGTGTGGGTGTTCCTGTCCGCCGACTGCCGCCACCTTTGCGGCGGGCTCGGTCACGGCAACCGTCGCCGCTTTCACCTCGGGCGAAGCAGCAGGCGTCTGCGTTGCAACAGGCTGATTGCAGCCGACCAAGGCAATCGCAGCTATTGCGATCACCGGTGCAGCGACGACAAAAATTTGATACGGTCGATTCATGAAAACATCCCTGATTGAGTGATTTTTTGCTCCACCTGACTCCAGTTGGATGCTCGACGAGCGACTTCCCTTCGCGGATTTCATGCGAGAATGACAAAAAGAGTCAATTTTCGAAAAGTTGGTGAAGGATTGCTGGCGAAAGAGCATCCAAGTGCCGTTCGCAAGTCTTTTCGTGAGCCGTACCGCTCGCGTCGGAATCCAGAAATTTAGTTGGAGCAAATCGCTAATCGCCGGGCCCGTCACGCAACGCGCAGCGTTTCGGTCAAGCACATTTGTCTAGCATTGCGTCGATCATCATTGATAGAGTGATTTCCAAAGCATGGATTCGCAGACTTCACCAACACCTTATTCTGGCATCCCGCAAGCAGAAGTGGCGTCGAAACACATCCCCGAGTTGGACGGTGTTCGAGGACTGGCAATCCTTGTCGTCACGCTGTATCGGTTCAGTCGCGAGATACCGACCGATTCGACTGTTGGCACGCTGATCCACAGCGGGCTGGCTTTGGGTGAGCGGGGTGTCGAATTATTTTTTGTACTGTCAGGCTTTCTGATAACTGGCGTGCTGCTAGATGCGCGAGGCACACCGCGTGGCTTCGGAAACTTCATCGCCCGTCGCAGCCTGCGAATATTTCCGCTTTACTTTGCCACACTCGGGTTTTGTGTAGTCTTTCTGCCGTGGCTGTTAAAGGAACGTAACCCATTCGCGGCAGCCACCGAGCAACAGTTTTATCTTTGGATCTATCTCACCAACATCCGCATGAGTTGGCTTGGTGAATGGTGCTTCGGGCGACTAGATCACTTTTGGTCATTATCGGTCGAAGAACACTTCTATCTCATTTGGCCATTGATCGTCTTCGCGGCGCCAATTCGTTGGCTATTCAAAATCGCCTTAGTCGCAGCAATAGCAAGTGCCTCAAGCCGAATGATGTTCGCGGCGACAAGCAACAACGGTGTCGCACCCGATGTTCTCAGTTGCTTTCGCATTGATTCGATGCTTATCGGTGCGATGCTGGTTCTCTACTTTCGATCGCCGCATCGCATCACGTTGCCTGATCAGCGCGTTAAAGCAATGCTTTTCGGCAGTCTGATCATCAGCATGGGTGCATCAATTATCAATCGGCGGCTTTTCACGATCGCGGAGACACTTTGGCCGATCACATCCGCGTTGCTAATTATGCTCGTGTTGCAGTCACCTAGCGCTAGTCGATTGCCGAGGCTGTTTCGGATGAAATTCCTGCGAACGTTGGGCAAATACAGCTATGCGATGTATGTCTTCCAGAATCCCCTGATCCCGATCATCGCTCTGTTTCCACTTACCGTGAAGATAATGCAGTGGATGGGCGGACAGAATTCCATCGCCGCCCAAATCGGCTACATGATCGTAATGTTCATGCTGACTTTTGTTTCGGCGGTGTTGAGCTGGCATTTTTATGAGAAGCACTTCTTAAAGTTAAAGCGATTGTTCAGTACCGGCTCAAAAAGTGTTAATGCGCGACGATTGTAATGCCACCGTCGAATACCCTACCCCGGTTCCTGGCGGAAGTGACAATTGCCTTCACTGCTTGTTGGCAATCGTTCCGATTCAAACTCACGAAGGTCAAGGACGGTACTTCATGGGAGTTTCGCAGAATGCGTATAACGACACAAGTTTTTTTGCTAGCAATATCGCATGCGGCGATCAGCATCGCTCAGGAACCAAGCGGTCGGTTCGACCGCTTGCAAATGCGTATGCCCGAAGTTTCAGTTGCTCCCGAATTCGTGACCAACGGACTCTCGCTGGATATGCTTCAGTCGATGGCGCTTGCCAACAACCCGACGCTACGACAAGCGAAGGCCCAAGTCGTCGCGGCTCAAGGCGCAGCGTTGCAAGCCGGTTTGCCACCGAATCCGCATCTGGGTTTCGTAGCCGAGCAGATCGGAGTAAATGGTACCGCTGGCGAACTTCTCGGCGGCTCTGCTTCCCAGGAGTTTGTACGCGGCGATAAACTCGGACTGAGCCGCGCAAAGTATTGCCAAAGAGTTCAGATCGCGATGACGAATCTGCAAGCTCAAGAGCAACGAGTCCGAAACGATATTGAGATTCGATTCTACCAAGCACTTGCAGCACAAAGATTGATCGACGTGGCTGAGCAAACGATTGCAATCGCCAACGACAATGTGCTGACCCATCGTGAAATGCTTAACATGGGACAGCTTGGTGAAGCGGAGGTACTGCAAGCAGAAGTGGCTTTACGGCGGGCGTCGGTCAACCAGCGACAGGCACACAACGATTTCGATCAAGTTAGGCGAGAGTTGATGTCCTTTGTCGGCGTCCCCGGCTCGCGAAACACGGGTTTGATGGGTACTCTGGACACGGACCTCGGCCCGGTCGATTGGGACACGGCGTTGTCACAATTGCTTGCCACCAGCCCCGAGGTCGTTGCTGCGAGGCAAAAAATCCGCCACGATGAAATCGTTATCAAACGTGAGCTGGCCGAGCCGATTCCCAACGTGACTGCCGGACTAACAACGGGATACAATGCAGAAACGCAACAGGCGGTCGCCGGTGTGACGGTCGGTATGCCAATTCCGATATTTAATCGCAATCAAGGGACGGTCCGCCAAGCTCGCGCAGACCTCAATCGATCGTACGCCGAAGTAGAACGACTACAACTTGATTTGCAAAACGCCTTAGCAAAGCAGTTTCGAGACTACGTCACCGCTTGGCAGCATGTACAAGAATACGAGCAGACCATGCTTCCAAAATCACGCAGAGCGGTCGAGATTCTCGAAAAGAGTTATGTTAATCGAAGGGCACCGTGGACAAGCGTGCTGGCGGCAAAACAAATGCTCCTAAGCCTCGAGTCCGAACAGATACAAAATCAGTTATCGTATCGCACGGCGGACGTTTCCGTTCGTGGAAACCTCCTCATGGGCGGATTGACCGAGCCGAGCGGACCGATGACCGGCGGGCATATCGACGCCAATAACCAGCCGCGATAAGCTTAAGTACCGTTCGTTTAATAACTGTCGTAGCGAAACTCGCCAAGAGTTTCCGCACCTGCTCATTCCGAAACTCTTAGCGACTTCCGCTACGGACAAATCGGACAGTTATTGATCGAGTGGCCCTAAGCGACACATATAACATTCAGAAACATTCTATTAAGCAGGCCGACCCATGAGTAGTTTAGAGAAACGACGTAATTTCTTGGTCGGCGGAGCAATCGCAGCCAGCGGACTGCTGGCCGGGCGAGTCGCGTCGGGGCAGGACAAAGATGCCGGTCACAGTTCGCATGAAGGCAAGAAGATGCCGATGCCAAAAGGTGATGAGATGCCCCTGAACGACATGAATATGGGCGCCGCGGATTACCCGAGAATGCGTCCCGGTGTTGGTGGTCCGGTTGGTAGCCCAACGGACCGTGGCAAGCTGGTCGCGGGTTTGCGCGATATGTCGCTTCCGCCAACCCCGATCCACGCGCCCGATTTGAAAGCACTGTCTTGGGAAATGATCAACGGGGCGAAGGAGTTTCAACTCACCGCAGAGCCAGTTCGCCGCGAACTGTTACCTGGACTATGGATGGACACCTATGGTTACAACGGCGATATGCCTGGGCCGACGATTGAGATCAATCAGGGCGATCGAGTTCGAATCATCGTCACGAACAAATTGCCGGAAGGGACGTCGATGCACTGGCACGGTTTGGAGGTGCCGGTCGAGATGGATGGCGTGCCGCACTTGGTCCAGTCGCTGATCGAACCGGGAGAATCGTTTGTCTACGAATTTGTCGTCCATCAGGAGGGTACGTTCTTTTATCACTCACACGTCGGTATGCAAGAAACGATGGGCATGGTTGGTTTGTTCATCGTTCATCCGGCGACCACGCACCTGCCCACCGTCGACCGAGACTTTTGCTTGATCACCCAAGAATTTCAACTTCGGCCGAATTCATCCGTCCCCGATACACTCGCGATGGAATGGAATTACCTTACTTTCAACGGTCGCTGTGGTCCTTACGCAACGCCCATGCTTTGTAAGCTTGGCGAACGAGTGAGGATTCGGTTCATCAACTTCAGTGTCATCGATCATCACCCACTCCACCTGCATGGACATACTTTTTGGGTGACGGGCAGTGAGGGTGGCCGAATTCCCGATCCGGCTTGGGTTCCAAGTAACAACGTGCTCGTTGGTGTCGCTCAAGCTCGCGAGATCGAATTCATTGCCAATAACCCTGGTGACTGGATTCTGCATTGCCACATGTTCCATCACATGATGAACTCGATGACCTCGCAAGCCGGTCCGATCACTCGTCAATTCTCGAAACCTAGCCAATTGAAAGTTCCCGGCTATCCGCAAAACATGCTCGGCATGGAAGCGATGAAGTCGGGGGACATGAAAATGGACGGGATGGATATGGGTGGAATGAAGAAGGACGAAACGAAGCCCTCTTCGCAGTACGCAATGGACATGAGTTGGATGGGGATGATCGAAGGTCGGCGAGAAGCTGCCGGGATGCGAGAGGGTTGGTCCATGGGAATCGAAGGATTATCGACTATCGTACGCGTGTTGCCACCCGAACTTTATGATAAGATCACGCAAACCAACGAGCCGATCCCACCCAACACCAGCACACCTTGGGGACCTGGAGATACCAAACCGATGGATCACTCCAGCCACGGTGGCATGAAGATGTAAACTGTCGCGTAGTCGGCATGCGTTTTTGAGAATGCCTTATTAAACAATCAAATCATACGAAAGAATGCCCTCACCTGCCGCTCTCAAATAGACGCTACTGTTGGCTGAACGTCAGACCTCGCAGTCCGTCATCGCCACTGTTGTCGGTTACTGGGTCGAGCGCGCCGGTCAAGACATATCCATCGACTAAAGCCTTGGCTTGTGCCAATTGGGCTTGCGAAGTGATGTATTGCAAATTCGTATCGAAATAGGTTCGCCTTGCCACCAATACTTGCACAAAACTTGTCTCTCCGGCCCTGTAGGCAGTCTCAGCTAGTTTCAAACTCTCATCAGCATTCGGAATAATGTCGTTGGAATACTTTGTAACCGCTGCGAGTGAAGTGTCGTATTGCCGCGACACGGCGGCCAGCCGAGCTTTGATCGAGTTCTCAACCCGCTCAACCTCACGACATGCGCGCATTAAATCCGCGCGCGCCGCAGCGATGTTTCCTTGATTTTTGTTGAAAACAGGGATTGGGGCACCAAGCTGTAGATTGACCATGCCCGAGTTAGTCCCATTATCGACGCCCGCACCGAAATTCACGTCAACGTTGGGGATTGGCTGGACGAGCTGCCGTTGGACGTTCGCCTGTGCTCGACTAACTTGTGTTTGAGCGGCGTGGTACTCGGGACTATTCGCGACCATGGATGCCGCCAAGTCATTCCATTCCAAAGTGGATTCGGATTCGGGAAGGTCACCGTCAATCGTCGCGGGCACCATCGTTGGGCTTCCAGCGAGCGCGGCCAGTTCTCGCCAAGCGGCATTGAAGCTGACTTCGGCTTGCTGTAACAACAAATCGATTTCGTTCTTTTGGACTTTCGCTTGCACAACTTCGAGCTGTGAACCTTCCTGGGCCTTCTTCCGAAGCTCAGCCAACTCAATCCCCTTGTCCGCAACGGATCGAAACTCACGAACCAGCTTAACTCGCTGCTGGACAGCAAGGGCATCGTAAAACTTGACACGAATATCGGTTGCAACTCGATACTTTTGCGCCTCGAGTTCCAAAAGTTGCGAGCGAAGCGCTGCATTGAGTACTCGCCGATTTAATTCCAACTTATCGGCGGTAATGATCGTTTGCGAAATATACGCGGTATGCTGGTCAGTTCCCGCGTCTGCGATTTGAGTCCCATTGTACCCCACTGTCGGATTTGCCCGCAAACCAACTTGGGTGCGAAAGCCAGCCGCCTTTTGAGTTGTCGCCACCAGTTCGGCAATGGTGGGATTGTTATTGAGCGCTATCTGTTCGAAGTCTGTTAAAGAATAGGTCGCCGTGCCGTCTTCAATCGTTTCGTAGGCAACGGTAGCAACGATCGGAGCATGACTCGCGGATGGCTCTTTAGAGGCGAATTGATCGCTAGGCTTCGCGTTCAACATCTCAGATTGATGTGGCCTTGACGCGTTGCGTGATATTTCCGCTACATTTTGCCGCGATCGAGCGCAACCAACCGACAATACGAGCAAGCACGACGCGGCGTAGGTAATGTGGGTATTCATGGCATCCATTCCAAAACTGCAGACGAAACACGACGGCCGCGCTGACTTCCTTGTCTGTCCAATTGCTAATACGCGCGAGTTGAGAATGACTAAAGGATGTAATCGGATTCAATTGAGCGGCAAATGCAATCCGAATCGCGTCAGACATTGATGTTGCGCAGTAGATTCGTTTCGACCGGAATAATCGTTACGGTTTCCAGTTCGACTTCGCGAAATGATTGATCCGTCACAAAAACGAGCAGCCGCCCTCGGCGAATGGGTAGTCCAACAGTTCGACGAGCTGATTGACTTGGAAACGCAAGTCCTGGGTTGCATTGCCATGTGACCCTGCGACCCGAGAATGAGCTTAGCCGTCAAAGCTAGCAGAATTTGCCAGCAATGCTCAGCCCGTGCCGCGAAAGTCTCGACTCGTCGGCCGCTAGTTGGCAGTTGTCCGTTCAGCGTGGGCGCTCTGAGATCAGTGTTTCGCCGAGCCGTCACTTATCTTCAATCATTCGCCACATGTATATTCATTA
>JBBRJI010000237.1:0-8016 GCA_038219625.1 Pirellulales bacterium
TGGGGCTCGAGTCGGCGTTGATATTCTTGAAAGTTAACGCAGTAAGCTTGAACGCGAGTGATGAGGAATTGGTTGACCTAGTCCTACAAACAGCAACTGGTGTTATCCACAAGCCTGAGATTGCGGAGTTTTTTCGGCGTCACTCGGTTTGATGTGGACCATTTGCTATGAAAGTCTAGTGATTGACTGGGGTAAATTTTCAGTTCCCAATCTGAGTAGAAGTTATCGAATGCCCAGCGTTGAAGAGCGGCTAGACGAGCTTGAAAAGGATGTGCGGATTCTTAAGCTGACTCGCGCACATGAATCGGAGCTTTCAGCTAAGAAGCCAGGTTGGACATCTAGGGTGGAAGGGTCTTCCCAGGGAGATCCTGATTTCGAGGAGATTTTGCGTCTTGGGCGTGAAGAGCGAAAATCCGACAGACTAAACGACGAGTAGATCGTTTCGGGGTGGACGAAGTACGTGGATCAGTCATAGGACCCACAAAAAATTGTTTCCGGATATGACGTTTGCGACGAGTTCAGATCGTCGATGCGCAAACTTTACCTGAACCACTCTCCTATTCGGTTGGTTACGGAGCAATAAGGCGGGGGCAGTTTGAAATCTACCAATAAACTGGGTGGCACGCTCTGAGGTACGAAGGGCGTGGTGAATCGCTAGTTCGACTGTACTAGATCTGCCGCCGTTCTAAGTTGCACGGGGCTAGGCGTTTATGTTTATGATAGTGATAAAGCCTTGCAAGTTGATTTCGTATTAAACGTTTCGTAATTCTTTGTGATACGACGCGGGCTGAATCGCATTCGTACCGTAGACGTATGATCGACGCGACTGCCACTCGCACCTGGTTGAATGTTATCGCCGGTGTCTTTTTTTTCCGCCCGCCGAGTTTCGACGTTTAGGAACCAACTTGCGATGAGGGACAATGTCTGATGATGATGCCAGCCTGTCCAATTGCGAACCTCGTAGTCCGCCATTCCTGCTTCTCCCTTTCCTCGATCAAAGCATTCTTCGATGCGATGTTCGGCCTTGGCAACTCGCGCGTATTCGCTTTCTGTAATCGCTGGCCCAGCATTGCTCAAGTAGTAGTCTTGCTTGACGACGGATTGATCTCGGTCTAGGTAGCGAATTGCAATTGCCACCTCCCTAGCGACCCCTGCTTTTCTCCGATAGCCAGTCTCAACTTGAAATTGCATTACCTCAACGATGAGTGGGCCTTTCTCCGTGTCTCGCACATCGATTTTGACCCATTTATCTTCCGTCTGTTTAGCAAACCATTTTGACATTTGAATACTTGAACGTGCAAATTGTCGTTGTGATTTTTCGGTTTCGGAGACGTTACTTTCCACGATGTTTATTTTCGTATTGTGTGGTACCGCAAGCATGTACTGTTCCCCCAGCGAGTGCAATTTCCTGCGAAATTCAATGGGACGTCCCATTTCGTCGTCACCTGTAAGCCACTGATGTGGAAGGTCCTTTCCATGTCGAGCAAGCAATTCCAAGAAGGTTACGTGCCGTGTTTTGTAATTCTGTTTGTCCTTGGGAACACCAACTTTTTCCATGCGTGCTTTATCGTCGGTCCACTCCTTCGGTAGATAAATCTCTCCGTCAACCAACGCATGTCCTTTACTGCTCGCGTATGCTAAATATAGCCCGACCTGACAGTTATCAATCTTGCCTAATCGCCCACACCATTGACGTGCAACTCCGACCGAATCCTTGCCCGACTTTACAAACGAGGATGGGTCAAGAATGATGATGCCATTGGCTTCGCCTAGCTGTTTTGCAATTTGCGAGGTGAGCTCTGCACGTAGAGGCATATCATTCCATTTTGACTGCCCAATGAAATTCTGCATCGCCTTGCGATCAAGTTCGAAATGATATGCGATTGACTCCGCATTTTTGCTTTCCAAGTCGGAACAAAGGCCACTGACAAATTTAGTTGCATGGTCGCCCTGCTCTTGTCGGCACAAGCTCTGAACAAACGGGATCATGAAATCATCCAAGCGATCCAAGCTCGCCTCGAAAAGACTTGGCTTGACTACGCACTCACGCTCCAACTGTTTCTTCCGCTCGTCAAACGTGCATTCCATCGCACTTCTCCCTATCCAAGACCATCAAGCACAAAACCACCTAAGATCTTGACACAAACCCACTTGCGGAGTAAAGACTGATCTGGGACAGTCGAACTAGAGACATTTGCCACACTTCCCACGCCCATCGCTAATCGCTTTGAGCGTGCCACACGGTGGCCCAGCCTGGTAGGCCACACGGTGGCCTGGCCAGGTAGTCTTCTGTCTTCTGACTGCCGCTCGCCTAACAAGCCGCAAGTTAGACTGTAATTAGACAAGCTAATACGGAAGGCTTGGACGTTCCCAGTGTTCAATCGACGGCCACTGAACCCCGTGCTATACTTCCCTGTCATGGATTTACTGAGAAATCCTCTCAAAAACCAACGTATCGCGGTTTAATCCCGTGAATTATTTTCACTCAACCGAATTTTCGAACTGTCAGCAGACAGTTACAGGAGAGAAAGCGAATGGCTTCCGTTTCCAACCGCCAAACCACCACAGTCATGACCGGTGCCGAAATTGTGGTGAAATCCCTCGTGGATCATGGCGTTGAAGTCATTTTCGCGTATCCAGGCGGGTGCAGTATGCCGATGCACCAGGCGCTCACGCGGTACGAAGATCGCCTACGAACGATTCTGCCTCGCCACGAACAAGGGGGTGCGTTTGCCGCACAGGGTTACGCTCGATCGACCGGGAAGATTGGCGTGGTTATGGCAACGAGCGGTCCTGGAGCCACCAATTTGGTGACGAGTATCGCGGATGCTAAATTGGACAGCATCCCACTTTTGGCGATTACCGGCCAGGTTCCTACGGGCGTCATAGGGACCGATGCGTTTCAAGAAACACCGATCGTTGAAGTTTGCCGCGGCATTACCAAACACCACTACTTGGTCACCAAAGTCGAAGATGTACCACGGGTCATGAAGGAAGCGTTTCATATCGCGACCACCGGGCGACCAGGGCCAGTTTTGGTCGACATGCCCAAAGATGTTCAGATGAATAGCTGCGAAGTGGACTGGGATGTTCCGATGAACTTGCCAGGCTATCAGCCATCGAAGCACCCCAATGCCAAAGCCGAACAAATTCGACAAATCGCAGCGGCCATCAAGCACAGCAAACGTCCTATCCTTTATTGCGGTGGTGGCGTAGTAACGGGCGAAGCGCATCGCGAACTTCGTGAATTGATCGAAAAGACTGGCATTCCAATTACGATGACGGTCATGGGGCTTGGTCTTTATCCGGCTGATGGTCCACTCTCGCTGGACATGCTCGGGATGCATGGCAGCGCCTACGCGAATTATTCGGTACGGGATTGCGATCTCCTCATTGCATTGGGAGTTCGGTTCGATGATCGAGTGACTGGCAACAAGAGTGCGTTTGCCAAGAACGCGAAAATCATCCATGTCGACATTGATGCGTCCGAGCTTAACAAGAATAAAGTGGCTCACATATCGGTTCGAAGCGACATCAAGTATGCGTTAACGGAACTCAATAAAATCGTTGAAAAGCCCGATGACATTTCGGCTTGGGTTGCGACTTGCAATGCACAGAAAGCCAAGCATCCCTTTGCATACGATGAGAGCTTCGACGGCATTCTTCAGCAACATGCGATTCGAACACTTTCGAACATGACCAAGGACCGGGATACTTTTGTTTCCGTTGGAGTAGGTCAGCATCAAATGTGGGCTGCCCAGTTCTTTCAGTTCCGAAAACCCCGCACGCGGATGAGCAGCAGCGGACTTGGCACCATGGGATTTGGCTTGCCGGCTGCGATGGGAATTCAATCTGCCCACCCGGACGCACTGGTGATCGACATCGACGGGGACGGATCATTTCAAATGAACATCCAAGAGTTGGCAACACTTCACTGCGAGAAGTTGCCTGTTAAGGTATTGCTTCTGAATAACCAGCATCTCGGGATGGTGGTCCAATGGGAAGACCGATTCGAAGGCTCGAATCGTGCCCACACATACTTGGGACCAATCGACGACGAGGAGGCGCGTGGTCCCGGTTCCACTGTAGCGCATTCCTACGCCGCCAAGCGTTATCCAAACTTTGTGCAGATTGCTAAAGGTTATGGATGCGGAGGTGCTACGGTTAGCAAGAAGAAGGATTTAGAAGCTGCCTTGCAGGAAATGATTAGCTATCCAGGTCCATTTGTACTGGACGTGGAAGTACCGTTCCAAGAGCATGTTTTGCCGATGATTCCTGGTGGCAAGACGGTTGAGGATATGATTTTAAAGTAGACCTTGGCTTACATTACCTTTCGAGAGGATTCAGGACTTGTCATACCTTGCGATTGCAATTCTTTTGTTCATCGCTGCGATTGTCATTTTTGCTATCGACTTGATGATCCCAAGTGGTGGGGTATTGGTGGGTGTGACGGCTTGTTTTGCGTTCGCCGCAATCTTGGTGGCGTTTCGTCATAGCACCAATACGGGCGTGTGGATGTTGATTGCAACACTTGGGGCAGCCCCTTTAATGATGTGGGGATTTCTTGAGATTTGGCCACGAACGCCGTTGGGCCGTCGCATGACTAGCCCGCCGGCACCAGCCGGAGAATTCGTTTGGTCCGATGCAGCGAAATCCAAAGACGCAAATTCGCTTATCGGGGCTGAGGGGATGGCGATGGGAGAAATGATCCCAAGCGGCTTGGTTCAAATAGGCAATCAAACGTACGAAGCCTTTAGTGAGAGCGGTCCGATCGATGCAGGCACGCCAGTTCGGGTGACTCGGCTCGACGTAGGGCGATTGGTAGTTGCAACCATTCGCGTCAGTAAGCAACCGAATTCCCCAATGTCACAAGGAACCGGACTGGATCGGCCAATCTCAGAATTCGATCTCGACTCGATTGACAGCTAGTGGTTCTTCCATGCTAAATTTGGGGGTAGCGGAACTCGCCAAGAGTTTCGGTGAATAGGACGAATCCACGGGGATTTACCTCTTGAAGTCGCCGAAAGCCTACGCGGCTTCCGCTACGCAAGAACCCCATCTCTTAGGCCGGTTTAGGGGAGACACGCTCCCGCTCAATCTGTCGAAACAATATGATTTACCTACAACATTATTATTGTACCGGCCTCAACGCTTTTTCCGCCCAGAAGCCTTACGGGTTTTGAACACATGCCTAAATCCCCTGACGATTCCTCAGAATCCTCTTCTGACGAGACTAGCAAATTCGAGTTATCTGGCGATAACGCATTGGAAACGACCGTCGTTGGGCACAACCTGCGTCCCCTAGTCAACGACGAGGACAGACAGGACAAACCAATTGGTCGTGATGAATTGATGCTTAGGCCAAATGATTGCATCGGTCGTTACACAATTATCAAAACGTTGGGCAGTGGTGGATTCGGAATCGTCTACTTGGCACAGGACCCGAAGCTTGGCCGCAAAGTTGCGATCAAGGTGTCGCGGTCGCTCGATGCGATCCCGGAGAAGTTGCGGACATCGCTCGTGGATGAAGCCCGAGCGGCAGCGAGCTTAGATCATCCGAATATCATCCGCGTGTTCGATGTCGATCAATGGCAGAATCGAACCTTCGTGGTGATGGAATTGGTGGAGGGGAAAAGTCTAGCGGACCTAATTGCAAAACAGGAAGTAATTACATTGCCGCGTGCCCTTGGAATCATGCGACAAATTGCATTGGCCCTAGAGCAATTGCACGCGAAGGGGATTATTCACCGGGATTTGAAGCCCGCCAATATTTTGATCACGGAGAATGAACAAGTTAAAGTAACCGATTTGGGGCTTGCCCTAACTGATGATTCTCCCCTTTGGAATGAGAAGCACATCGCCGGTACCCAACGGTATATGTCTCCAGAGCAGGTTCTGGGAGAAGTGCACCGGATTGATGGCCGAACAGACATTTGGGCATTTGGCGTTGTCGTTTTCGAAATGTTGACATTGCAGTCACCCTTTCGCACGAGTGATCAGTCGGCCGTCTTTTCCAAGATTCTCAAAGGCGAAATCGCTTCACCGCGTCAGCGCCGCCCCGATATCCCGGATAGCCTGGAACGGCTATGCCTGAAGTGTTTGGCGAAGAGAATGACCGATCGATTTCAATCTGCAAAACAGTTAAGCGAGGCGATCAACAAGATCGAAGCGGACGCGACGATTCACAACGCCTCGGCGGTCGCTCGTTCCACGCCGGAAATGAGTTTGGAATCGCAAATCATCCAGACGGCCACCCAGCGGAGTGCGTCGACGCATGAATCCCTAGTAATACGGCCAGAAAACAAAGCAAGTTCGTCAAGTGACTTTAGCGATTTGCGTAGTCTTGTGCCGCGAGGACTGAGAGCATTCTCCGCCGAGGATAGTTCGTATTACTATCGATTGGTGCCCGGCCCATATGACATAGAAGGGCGTCCTGCGATTCTCAACTATTGGTTGAAGTGGATAACCGATGCAACAGGTCGAAAATGATAAGAAGGAAAGTTTTTGATCTATAATCTAAGTGAAATGGTCATTCAACCTGCCTCAATTCAATGTTCAGACGGACGCTCGGATTGGCTTGGACCAGCCTCGCCAATTCCGAATCGATGACACCTCGATTCGCGGCCTCGGCCAGCGTCCAAGCCGAGTTGCATTCGCACTGCTTCATTAAGATCACTCGATCGGCGTCGATGATCTTTCCAAGTAACCACGCGAGAACGTCGGTTGTGGTGTTCCAATCCGTTTTAGGAAGCCAACCTGTCGGTATCTGGTGACAGTCCTCTCGGTTATAGTAAGACTGAACACGTACCCAAGCTGCACCGGGTGCATCTCTAATTTGCTTCACTTGTTCAAGCTCCTCGCGGCTTGCAATCGAAAGCTTGGTTGGAACGACCTGCTTGGCGATGGTCCAAGTGTGATCCAGCAGTTCAATACATTGCCAATGAACTTCCTCCTCTTGGAGGCGTGGATAAATCTGGTTGGCATCACGCATGGCTTGTACCAAATCGCCACCACCGACCAAAAGCCAAACCTGTGCCTTTTTGTTTTGACTCAACAGCGAACGAACTTCGGCTTCAAAGCCGTACTGTTGAAAGAGGGTTGCCCCTCCCATTTTGATTACGATCCGTTCAACCATTCGGCCGACACTCACTTAGTTCTTCCGAGGCGAGCGTTGCGATGGCATAAGCTGGAGCGCAACGCGACAAGTCGTCTCCCAACAGTTCCTTCAAGCGAATGCGTTCGCCATCCCAACCGCATTCGGCCAATGCCGCTTCGATCAAAAAATCGCCGTGCCCGCTGATCGCAACGCATTCAAATGGGTGGGCGGTCGATTCCAATGTTGTCACAGCTCGAGTTGCCTGTTTCTTCTTCTTGGCACTCGATTTTTTCTTAGAACAACTGGCCGCGACCTTGGTAAACGCCTTGGCCACCAATTTCGTTTGGGCTGCTGCAATTTGCTCAGCCATGCGATCGATGTCGGTGTCTGTCAAAGTGGAACCATCTTCGCCGACGATTCGGGCAAGTCGATACCTTGCTGCCTCGCGTGTGGCAGGTTTGCCATCGGCTGTATCGCGGCACTCGGGTTCGTCCTCCAATTCCCGCAGCCAAAGATAGACATCTCGCATAGTGGCGAACTGCTCATTCATAACGGGACACGAAGAACCATAGAGAGCCACTTCCGAGACGACCCCCGCAACATTGGACCTTTCGACCCCTGAATAAACCAAGGCTCCCGACTGAAGACGTTGCGAATCGGTACGAGCATCCGTCAAGATCTGACCATCACCGATCGGGATCAGATCGGTGGTGGTTGAACCGGTATCGAACAACAGGCAAGATCTTGCACCTACAAATCGAATGGCAAATCGAGCCAGTCCATGCCAGTTCGAGGCCGCTACGCTCCAGGGGTCGCGGGCGGATTGCGAAACGGTTTTCCAAGAGCCGTCGACGCAATAGATGCGCACCATGGAAGCTGGCAGGATGGAGGTGAGTTGTTCGAGAATGACCGCAACACCC
>JBBRJI010000238.1:0-7992 GCA_038219625.1 Pirellulales bacterium
CGCCGATCGAGGAGACGATGGGCGCGCTCGACGAGGTCGTGCGCGCCGGAAAGGCCCGTTACATCGGGGCGAGCAGCATGCACGGCTGGCAGTTCGCCAAGGCCCAGCACGCGGCCGAGCGCGCCGGCGGCGCCAGGTTCGTGTCGATGCAGAACCATTACAACCTCCTCTACCGCGAGGCCCGCGCCAATACCACAACCTCGCTTCCTTCGTTCAATTGATTTCCGAAGCGTCGCCACGAGTCGCGCTCTTTCGCAGCCTTGCGCTCGGCATGCTCACGCAAAAACGTTTTGGCATGCTCCGCTAGGTTCACCCTTTCGAACTTCACGACGTTATGCGATGGTACGCCTGGTGGCGTGCATGTGAAAAGCCGTTCGGCAAGCCCAATCGTATAGACAGTGAATTGTGTTTCCGACTCTTTCATCAGAAAAGCATAAATCGTGCTGTTTTCCGGCGGTTCATTGCCAGTCTGGCTCCACCATCCGGTTGTGACTTTAACGAAAGGTAGTTTTGGGTAGTCGTGAAAACCCAGTTTATCAAACCACTCAAAGACTGCAGTGTCCTCGCGATCCTTTTGAATCAGGTCGGCGTTCTGGCCCTGCGACATTCCAGTGACCGTACTGAGAACAATCAAGCAAGCCAATGCAAATACGCGGTAGATGTAATGTTGGACGATATGCGATCCCATATTAAGAAGTCCAATTCTGGTATTGTTTTCACCGCCACTACACCACTTGCGCCAAATCGATCCGTTCCACCATTGTAGGCGAGGAACTCAAACAGGAACCATTTTTCTGTCTGCAATAATTAAGTGAGCCCGCTGCTGCCTTATTTCTTAAGAACGAATTGGAATTCAGAATAGTCAAACGAGTCGTTGCTGCTAGGGAGGTTTTTAGACGGAACGGGGGTTTGGAGGTTTGGGGCGGAGAGTACACTGACCGCGAGTCGCGGACCGACGTCGCCTACGATCACTCGTATTGCAATGCGCTCGAAACATTCAGTCGGGCGGCGCGTTCGGCCGGGACCATGGCGGCCACGACCACCACCAAAAGCTCAAAAATCGGTGCCCCGACCAGCAGCCACGGATAGATCGTAAACAGTACCGCATGGCCAGTCACAGGCATCGTGGTTAAGTTGATGACGTAGTGAATCCATAGACCGGTCAAGACCCCAGGCACAATGCCAATGATTCCCATGATCAACGCTTGAGCCAAGATCATTTTTCGGATTTGCCATCGAGTCATGGCCACCACTCGCAGCATGCCAATTTCCCTTGTCTGCTCCAAGATATTCATCGCCAACGTGTTGATCAACCCGAATGCCGCGATCACCGAACCAAGTGCAAGCACTGCCCACAGTCCACCCACCACACCATTGAGCGTATCTCGAATCACTTTCACCAGATCGACATACGATTGGAACATCATGCCCGTCTCAACGCACAGAGCTCTCAATTGTTTCTCAACGAGCACAAGATCCTTTGGATTGGCTTTCACTACGATCACGTCCGTCCCGTCGACACTCAATAACTTTTTCGCATATTCGGCAGCCAAATAAAGGGTGAGACCACCAGCAATGTACTCGTTGGTAACCCCCACAACCTTGAGTGTCGTCGAACCTTCGTTGGTCTCAAGCGGAAGCGTGTCGCCAATGTGCAAATTCAACCGCTGCGACAATACGGATCCCAAAACCACCTCACCGCTTCGGACTCCCTTCAATACCTCGGCTTCATTGCCTTCGGTTAAATCGAAATAGTCTTGACTGTCCGAATTGAAGTTGCGAACCACGACGACGACCGAGCTATCGTTGGTTCTCGCGCGTACAAATCGCAGCGTATCCACCAACGCGACCCCCGGCATGGCGATCACTTTTTCGGCCAGTCCATCCGGCATATCTGCAGCCTGACCACTATTCATATCCGGCATGGCGGCTCGCACAAAAAAGTCGCCGACAATCGATTTCTTGTACCAACTCTCAACATTACCAATGTTGTCCAAAATCGTACTCGCCATGCCTAGACCAGTCCCCATGGCAATGAAAACAATGCCAATCGTTAGCGACGATCGGCCTCGATGTCGAAGGATTTGGCGACGTGCAAGCATGCCTTCGGTCTTCAAAAAGAAGCTGAGGAGCCATGCAACCCAAGCGGTTAAATCACCGATCAAGGCCGGGAGCAAAAAGACCATGCCAATTTTCATAACCATGGTTCCGAAAACAACGTGGCCCAAATAGATCCAACGAAGAACCGCAAATGCTTGAATCGCAAGCCCGATAACCATAAGCGATCCACCAAGCCCCAACCATGCTGCTCTCGACGTACTAAACTCCCCTTTGGCAACAACTCGCATGGCTTCGGCTGGGGATAGATTCGAAGCTCTCATGGCCGGGAAGAATGCCCCCAGCAACGCCACTCCCAAGCCACAAACAATGGCAATCGCGTAAGGCCAGATCGACCATGGGCTTGGCGGTATCTCTATTTGAAGCAGTTTTGAGGTCGAGCTTCTCAAGATCGCGGCACCTAATTGACCGACAAAACAACCCAGCAACGTTCCAATCATGCCAAGCCACAGCCCTTCTCGAACGATCATCCAAAGCAACTGATGGCGTGTTGCCCCTAGCGATCTCAAGATCCCCAATTGCCTGCGTCGCTCGCCAACGCTCATTTGAAACGTGTTGTAAATGATGAAAGCGGAAATGATCAGCGCAAACGCAGTTGCAAGCCGAAGTCCCTGTTGCATGGCCACGGTGCTTTCGTCGGCCACTTGGCTGCGCATGGTGGGTTGATGAACACGCAGGCCTGTTGGCAAAATGGCTCTGACAGCCTCAGCGACTTGCTCCACTTTTGCATTTTTGTCGAGCACCAACTGCACCGCATCCAGTTTGCCTGGCGACTTGGTCCAGCGTTGGACCGTTAGCAGTCGGGCAACAATTAATCCAGATTGGATTCCCGCGCTAGCGTCGTTTGGTTTCAACAATCCTACGACCTGAGCGGACTGCGTCCCGCTTCGGGTTTCGAAAGCGACCGAACTTCCGATCGACACCTTTGCCGATTCCGCGAAGCCGGCATCCATGAGAACCGAAGCCGCATCGGTGCTGGGGTCCTCTAAGTCTTTACCGGCCACCAAGGTATAACTGCGCACTTGCCGGTCCGATTCAGGAACAACACCAAGGAGCTGTACACGATAACGCGTGAAGACCGTATTGATCGGCGTTTCGACCGTCGTTTCGTCGGATGTCGCTTCAGCCGAAGTTGAGGGCGGCTGGTTCCCCGGCGGTCTCTTTACTTTCATGTTGCTATACCGACGCAAGATAGGGGAGGCGATCTTGACTCCGGGTAGTTTTGCGACCGGTTCCAATGGTTTGCCGTCAAAGGACGCACCGCCCACGGCTTCGATCTCGAGCGCAGCGTTTCCGGTCACGGCACGAACCATTGCAATCTGAGCGAGCTGAGCGGAATCGGAAGCGAGGTAGGTCGCAACGATGGCCGAAACGCCGATGACGATGCTCAGCAGTGTTAACAAACTACGAGCCGGACGACTTCGGATTTCCCGAATGGATAGTCTTTTCAACGGCATTAGCGATTCCCATCCGAGAGAATCGCTGGATCGCTCGCGATGGGCGAAGAGGATTTGGGAAACTGTCCCGAGCCTACGTTGGAGCCTACGTTGAATGCGTGCGAGTTGGCCGCAAACTCGTCCTGCGGAATGTCACGTTCGATATTGCCATCTCGGAACATAAGCAATCGAAAGGCAGACCGAGCTACGTTGGCATCATGCGTCACCATGACAATGGTTTGTTTGGACTGCGTTGCTAAATCACGCAAAAGTTGAGTTACGCGACCGCTTTGTCGAGAATCAAGGTTTCCGGTTGGTTCATCGGCTAGTAGAATCGCGGGCTTGATCGCTAGAGCGCGAGCCACAGCAACGCGTTGCTGCTCGCCACCAGATAATTTCGCTGGAATGTGGTCTGCTCGGTGCAGAAGTTCAACCCGCTCTAAGGCTTCGGCTGCTCTGGCTCTGGCCGTCTTTCGATCGACACCGTCTAGTTCCAAGGGCAGCGACACATTTTCAAGGGCCGACAAGGTTGGGATAAGATTGAACGCTTGAAAGACAAATCCGATTTTGCGTCGCCGCATAATGGTCCGCTGGTCATCGCTGAGCTTTGCAATATCCACTCCATCGAGAATCACTTGTCCACTTGTCGGCGGTTCGATTCCACCGATGATGCTCATGAGCGTGCTCTTTCCAGAACCGGACGGACCCATAACGGCAACAAACTCGCCACTTTCAATGGTCAAATCCACCCCCCGTAATACCTCAACGGCGACATCGCCCGTCCCGAACTGCTTGAAAAGTTTGCTAGTCGTTATAATCGGCATTAGGGATTTTCGTTAAATTGATCTTGGGAAGAGTGGGCTAAGATTATAAACCAAGACGCAGATGCTGGCAGCCCTCCCCCCCGAGTGGCGACCTAGTGGCGGCCGGGTATGTGAGTGAGTCGCTTCACCATGGAGGATTTCAACGAGTGCGAATCTTAATTACAGGTGCAAACGGATTGTTGGGTAACAATGTAGCCCGGCTAGCCCAAAAACGCGGGATGGAGATTGCCAGCGTAAGCAGATCCGACAGTAAGAACCGAGCCTTCGAAGGATTGAATATTGATGTTTTTCAAGCCGATGTAGGCGACAGGGACAATCTGAGGAGCGTCTTTAAGAGTCGCTTTGATGCAGTAATCCATTGCGCGGCGAACATTCATATTGGTTGGAAATGCCTGGATCAGGGAATGCAGGTCAATCGCGAAGGAACAAGGAATTTACTTGATGAGGCAGGCCGACGGGGTATCAAATTGATTCATGTATCCACCGTAAATACTTTGGCGGTTGGGACCAAGAATTCCATTGTCGACGAAGATACGCCGGGTGAGGGACAGATTCCGTGCACTTATGTGGTAACGAAGATGGCCGCCGAACGCTTAGCCGTCGACGCAGCCAAGGCGGGCCAAAATGTGGTGATTGTCCACCCAGGGTTCATGTTAGGGCCGTGGGACTGGAAACCGAGCAGCGGCAGAATGATTCAAGCCTTGGAAGGATTTGCACCGCTATCACCATCCGGTGGTTGTACCGTTTGCGATCCTCGAGACGTAGCCGAAGCCATCCTAAACGCGATCGATCGAGGTGTTTCTGGTCGCCACTATATCCTCGGGGGCGAAAACATGACCTATCTCGATCTCTGGCGTAGAATCCGTTCAGCCCTTGGTAAAAAAGGCCCCTTCACCTTCATGCGTGCTCCAGCAAAACTCATCGCAGGCGCGTTCGGGGATACGATCAGTAAGTTCATGAGGGATGAGTTGGAAGTCAATTCCGCTGCCATCGCCATGTCGTCTCAGTTTCAATGGTACACCAGCCAGCGGGCCATCGCAGAGTTGGGATATCAACACCGGCCAGCCGACGAATCCATTCGAGATGCCGTCCAATGGCTCCGACAAAACAATTTGCTAAGGGCTTCCTTTCATGGGTAACAGTTCACTGAAGAAACTTCGAATTGGGTTGCACCGAAACTTGATTCGGTTCGGAATCGATGTACGCAAAAAAAGGGCGGATAGAAAGTTGTTGGAGCAGGTTATCTTTGCGGAGATTTTGCGAACGCCCGATTATCGTCGGATTCTGTTTGTTGGCTGCGCTTGGTACACGCTTCACTACCCCAGCATTTTTCGTGATCGCGATTTCATTACTATGGAAATCAGCCCCGAGGAAGCCCAATATGGAGGGGCAACGCATATCATCGACTCGTGCGAGAACATCGCTCAACACTTCCAACCTGACTCGCTGGATGTGGTGGTTTTTAACGGTGTCTACGGGTGTGGACTCAATGAACTCAGCGCCATCAACCACACGCTGCAGGCGATTCACCAATCTCTTTGTCCACACGGACTTTTCATTTTCGGATGGAATGATTTACCAACGATGGCTCCGTACCGCATTGAGGAGTTGACTGGGCTCAACGCATTTGAACCGTATAAATTCCCTCCGATTAAGAAAGCGATCCATGAATCGGACTCTAAGAATCGACATCGGTTTCATTTCTATCGCAAGGGCCTCGAATGAGTATAAGTTCATGGGATGCACTTGAGCGAGCCATCGCCTTGGCCGTCAATGCCCATCGAGGTCAACGCGACAAAGCTGGCCAGCCATACATCTTGCACCTTTTGCGGGTCATGCAGTCCGTGGAAGATCCGATTGAAAAACAAGCAGCCGTGCTGCATGACTACATCGAGGATGTTGGCGGCAGCGTACAGGAATTAACTCAAAATGCAATCAGCGAATCTGCCATCCAAGCCATCGTCCGTTTGAGCAAGACGGAGCAATGCACGTACTGCGAATACATCATCAACCTCAGCACCGATCCACTCGCAACGCGGGTTAAGTTGGCAGATCTTGAGGATAATTATCGGATCGGGCGAGTTGCGTATCGATCGGGACACGAAGTCGAGGATTCCCAACGGATTCAGAAATACGCTTTAACTCATCAGTTTCTGTCTGGAGCAATGGACGAGCGAGTTTATCGCGTTCGGATGGTCGGATTGGAGTGAAAAGCTCGGCAGTAGCCTCGCATTCCCATTGATTGCACCTCCGCAGAAATATCTGAAATAATTAGGTTGGACTAGCCGTCCCATGCTTGCGGTCAGACTCCGTGGCGATTAGATTCCCATTAGAAGTTCCGAACGGGCTTTAAGGACGCAACGTGTTTAAGGTAGTCGTTATTTCCTTTTGGCCGTTTGGTGCTAGGCGAATGTAATGTGTCGAATGTAAGGTGTGGCGTGAAGTCACTTTTGGAGGGTACTTGTCATGCGTGTCTATGAGATCCTGCAGAGCAAGGGGCATACGGTCTATCAGATCTTGCCCAGCGCAACTTTGGCCGATGCAGTCGAGCGGTTGGTTCATTTTAACTGCGGTTCCTTGTTGGTTTCCGAAGCGGAGTTGATCGTCGGGATCATCACCGAAAGGGATATCTTGAAGGCCATCGAGAGCCAGAGGCAAAACTTAAGCAATCTCTTGGTTTGTAATTTCATGACTCGGAATCTGGTCACGGGTCATCCCAGCGACGACGTTGGAGAAATCATGGGAAAGATGACCACGCATCGAGTACGGCATCTCCCGATTATGGATTCTGGCCGCTTGGTGGGAATGATATCAATTGGAGACGTTGTAAAGGCCCAATTCGACTTGCTGGCCGTTGAGAATCACTATTTGAAGGTATATATTCAGGGGTAAGAATTGTACCAGTCACTTCATTTTTATTCCCCACGGAAGAGAACGGATCGAATTCACGCAATGGTCGACAGGTTTGAGATTTCGAAGGGATTAGCCATCCCGATGGAAGGTGAGCCCGAACAAACTGCAGATGTCAAGCCTGTAGGCCAAGTTGCTTTGGTATCCAGTGATTATCTTGGTCTTCGTCCGACGCTGCTCGTGGCCGAAGGGGACGAAGTTAAGCTTGGCCAACCGATCCTAGTAGACAAGCAAACGGACGGAGTTGTTTTTACATCGCCAGCAGGCGGACGAGTAGGGGCCGTACATCGCGGGGCCAAGCGTCACTTTTTGTCGATGGTGATCGATATCGCGGACAACGAGTTGCATCAGGAGTTCCCGATCATCCGAGCAACTCAGATTTCGAATTTGAGCCGTCAGGAAGTAACAGAGCGAATCGTTGCAACTGGGCTTTGGACCGCTTTTAGAACGCGCCCCTACAGTCGACTTCCCTCGCCCAAGTCCGTTCCCAACGCCATCTTTGTCAATGCGATGGACAGCAACCCACTAGCTGTCCAGCCTAGTATAGTGATTCGAGAAGCTAAAGAAGACTTTTCTGCCGGGCTTGATGCCGTTGCACGCTTAACCGAAGGCAGCGTCTTTTTGTGCCGTGCCAACGGAACGGAAACACCAGGGGAGCGGATACCAAAGGTTCGCGTGGCTGAATTTCGCGGTCCGCATCCCTC
>JBBRJI010000239.1:0-7980 GCA_038219625.1 Pirellulales bacterium
AGCATGTACGCATCCGAACGTGAGTCGGCTTCCTCCACCAAATGGCTCGCAAGTTCAACCGCGGACTTGAATTGGCCATCGGCCAGCAACTGCTCCACTCTCGAAACCGTCTGACGGTGCCAGGGACTCTGAGTCCGCTGCGCAATGGCTCTGCGTGCTTCGTCTGCGCAGGTCCGAACCATTCGTGCAGAATCTCGAAGCAACATCCCCAATGGACAAGAATGGGATTCGTCTCCCAAGTGACTCAAAGCCCAAGCTGCCGCTTGTCGTATGCCAACTTGCTGCGAGGCAAGCAACCGATTGAGCGTGTGCGGCGTGTAGCTTGTGCGCACAAGAGCGATCCATTTTGACGCGTCTTGGCTAGACGTACCCACTTCGGTTTCGCAGTCCGCGAGGAAATTTTCGAAGTATTGTAGGAGCTTGGTCATTCGATCTCAACACTCGGTTGAGGCAAAGAGGGTGACGTTGATGTATACTGTTGTGGTTGGGTCATTCGAGTTGAACTCGAAATGAAAGGAACCGCTTTGATGAACTCACGCAACCTTACTTTAGTTACTCCGGGCTTGCTTCGCAATCCATTCATGGAACAAGAATTCATTCTTAAGAAAGAGCGTCGTTCGCACTTGACAACGAATCGCTCAGTAACTCTCGGTCTCATGGCATCTCTCGGTCTCATGGCGATGCTAATCATTCTCGTTGCGCCAATGCATGCATTCGGTCAAAGCACGACAACACATCCATGCTTGAGCCCTTATGCCATTGCGATCCAACAGACGCTGCAAGCCCCGTGTGAACAAGTTGTTGAAAACGCTTCGCTAGAATCGTTGCTTGATAGCATCTCGTCGGCTTATGAAATTCCAATTTGGTGCGATCGGCGCATCGCCAGAGATACGCTTGTAACGCTTGAAAAAAGGGATGAAACACTTGAGAGTTTCTTGAACAGAGCGATCGAAAAAGTGGATGCAGTCTTGATCCCCTTGGCCGGTGTCGTCATGATTGTCCCCAAAGCGAATGGCGATGCAATTGATGCAGCTCACTGGAGACTGGCGGTCTCTCGCTCAGCAAACAGCATGCAGCAGACGAGCGCCAAACCATTTGGATGGCCCGATGGCTCCGTCGCTTCCAAAGTCATTCAAGAGTTCGCGTCCCGTTTCATTCCCGACTCTAAGTTGACTTTCAAAACGGAACATGACATCTGGCGAGCTTTTGAGTTTCGTAAGACTACAACCACATCTACTATTGGCACATGCTTACTTAGCGGGTTCGATCTTTGCCTCGTCGACCTGGAAGGTAAGTTAAATTTAGCTCCCATTTCGGAAGTGGATGCCCACGTCACATGGACCTATTCGAACGAAGAGATCCAAAAGCGAATTGGTGAATCGGCTTGGAAAACTTGGCGTCAGCGATGGCCAAGTGCCACCATCTCCAGGTCGACAAAACCGGAGGGTTGGCGAGTCATGGCAACCGCAGCGTCGCATCGCGATTTGGTTAGTATCATGATTCCCCGGAAGAAATGGGGAAAACCGAAGCCTGGCGACGTCGGATTGGAAAAGAAGGGGTTCTCAGGAGCACTTGAAGGAGAACTGGAACTGGTAATTCGATCGCTTGCAGCTCAAACGAAACTCGAATTCTTCCCTATTCCGTTGCCTTCCAGCTTGGAAACAAAGAAAGTTAAGTTGAAACTGGACAAGACGCCGCTCGACGACATATTGAAAGAGATCACTAGGCAAAGTGGGGTGCGTTTTAAACGGGATGGACAAAGAGTGGAGGTTATTCCGTAATGGGACATAGACGAGCGAGGCCCTCAGTTCGTTGGCTTCGTTACTAAAGCTGAGCGAGGGCCTCGCTCAGCCACAAAAACGCAAGCGGTTCGAAAAGCGTACTATCGCAATAGGCTTGATCCAGCCCAGCTTCTATCGGCATCTAAACCAACAACTCGCTCACAACTCGACATGGCTCGACACCCGTTAATTTAGAATCGAGCCCCTGAAACTTATAACTAAAGCGTGTGTGATCGATTCCCAATTGGTGCAGAAGCGTCGCGTGCAAATCATGCACCGAGACCCGATTCTCGACTGCGTGATAACCCAATTCGTCTGTCGCCCCGTAACTGAAGCCTGGCTTGAATCCACCACCCGCTACCCACATCGAAAAGCCTGCTAAGTGATGATCTCGACCGTTTCCTTGTGCCATTGGCGTCCTACCGAATTCCGAACCGAACACCACGATCGTATCTTTGAGCATGTCCCGTTGTTTTAGATCCAAAAGCAATGCGGTAGCCCCGCGATCGACTTCGGCTGCGGTTCCTGCGATGTGGTCTTTGATACTACCGTGATGGTCCCAGTCGCGATGATAGAGTTGAATGAACCCTACGCCCCGCTCTGCCAATCGGCGAGCAAGCAAACAATTCGAGGCAAAACTGCCATCGCCACCCTTGGTACCATACATCTCCAAAACGTGCGCAGGCTCGTTGCTGATGTCCATCAAATCGGGAACACTCGACTGCATTTGAAACGCCATTTCGTATTGGCTGATCCGCGTCTCAATTTCAGGGTCCCGGATTCGTTCCGCCTCAAGCCGATTGAGGGCCGAAACGGCATCGACCAAATCTCGCTGCTGTGCCGCAGATACTCCCCTTGGTCGATCTACATACAGGACAGGACTCCCAGTACTCCTGAATTCGACTCCTTGGAATCGACTGGGCAAAAAACCGGAATGCCACTGACGAGCCGCGATGGGTTGGCTCTGACCGAATTTCCCGGTGGACACCATCACCACAAAGCCGGGCAAGTTTTGCGACTGAGCACCTAGCCCATACAGCAGCCAAGACCCCATCGCCGGTCGCCCTGAGTTCATTGAACCTGTATTCATAAACGTGTGGGCCGGATCGTGATTGATGGCCTCGGTATGCATCGACTTGATCACGCACAAATCGTCGGCGCACTTGCCTGCAAGCTCGGGCCAAATCGTAGAAATTTCATGACCCGATTCGCCCCATTTTTGGAATGGGTGCTGTGGGGCGAAACAATTCAACTTGGCCCCTTGCAATTGTGCAATCTGCTGTCCCTTGGTCACCGATTCAGGCATCGGCTGACCATTGAGATCCACCAGCTTAGGCTTGTTGTCGAAGGTGTCCAAATGACTCATACCGCCCGCCATGTAGAGCCATATGATCCGTTTGGCCTTGGGCGCGTAGTGCAACGTTTTCAATGCACCGTTCATTCCAGCCTGCGTTAAGCCGGTCTTACCAGCAAGCAAATCGTCCGCTCGCATTTCGCCCGAAGACTGAGCCATCAGATTGGCCAAGGCCATGGAGCCAACGCTCAGTCCGGAACTACGCAAAAAAGATCGGCGTGCGATAGAGGGTGGTAGGAGCATGGTCGATCTCAGTTCCGTGTAATGGTCTCGTGAAGATTCAGTATTGCCCTGGCGACGCTCGTCCAAGCTGCAAGCTCCACCCGATTCACATCCGGTGCAACGGGATATTCGCCTACGGAAAGGAGCTTGTCTGCGGAAGCGGTGTCCGCGGCATACTCTGTGCGATGCTTGCTTAACAACGATAACAGCAATTGAGCTTCGTTGCTGTCCACCTTGCGACAGAGCGATTCCCGAATGGCCCACTCGACCCGTTCCTCATCGTTCGATTTGCCACAACCTACAATGCGTTGAGCAAACGCTCGAGCCGATTCGACATAGATGGGATCGTTGAGAAGTACTAATGCTTGAAGAGGTGTATTCGAACGTGTTCGCTCAGCCGTGCATTCCTCACGACCTGGTGCATCAAAAGCCAGCAGCGAGGGATGGAGGTACTGACGTTGCCAAAGGGTATAAAGTCCTCTGCGATAAAGCTGCTCTCCGACTCCAATCTGCCACTCGCGTTTCGGGAAATTCAGATAGTCCCAATAGCCTTTGGGCTGAAAGGGTCGCCCATTGTTCTTGCCGATGGACTGAACGAGCAGCCCGCTAATGGCCATTGCATTGTCGCGTACAAACTCCGCATCGAGTCGCCACCGACCCTGATGGGATAGCCATTTGTTATAAGGATCCTTTTCCGAGGCGGTGGCGCTCGGCAGTGACGACTGCTTGTACGTTTCTGACATCACCATCAACTTGACGATATGTTTCATATCCCAGCCGGATTGCATGAACTCGACCGCAAGTGTATCCAGCAATTGCGGATGCGTCGGCCAGTCTCCTTGTGCCCCCAAGTCGTCCAGCTTGCGAGACAGACCATAGCCATAAAAGAGTTTCCAAAGTCGGTTTACGGCCACACGCGACGTCAGCGGGTTGTCGGGAGAAACAATCCACTTTGCGAGATCCATGCGAGTCAGTCTGCCGGAAACCTCAGGCCGTTTGCCGAGAATGGCCGGAATACCGGGTTCGACAACTTCTCCCGACTCGTCCATCCAATTACCGCGAGAGAGCACGCGGATCAACCGCGGCTCCACTCGTTTGGTGACGAGTGTTCGTGGGACCTTCGTGTCCAATTGTTCCAGTTCCTTGGTGAGTCGTTCGACCTGTTCGCGATTGGCTTGCAACTCTGGAGCAATGCTCCGATAGTGCTTGGCGATCTGTTCGCGTTGGGCGTCGGTACGATCGGTTTGGGCGACCTGAAGAACACCTTCAATTTCGGGCGGCACTCCAGTTGCAGCAGTGATGGGACGAGGGGCGTTGGTGGTCGCAATGCGAAAGCGACCGACGGTGTGTTTTGGGTTGTCCAAATCTTGTTTCAACACCAATTTCAATTGCCTGTTGGCACTGATGGGTGCTTCAGGTACTCGCTCAAACACCGCGGTGTTGCTGCGACCCGCTTGCTCCATAATTCCCCAACCCCAAGTTGGTCCTTTTGCATCGTGATCGATGGCTGCAGCAATGGCCCACTTGCTGTAGGGGTTTCCGTCAGCGGCTCCGACTTGTTCGTATGTGGCCGTCGCGTTTTGAAGTGGGATCGACTCGGCGACGAGCGTATCCTCTGTCGTTGGCTCTTTATCTTTTTCCGGGGTCGATATCCAGTACGCTTCGAACTCACTTAGAACAAAGTTACCATTTCCGGCCCGACCTGGTCCTTTCTTGGGCAGGGAATCGTGCGGCAGCACTTCCATACGAATCGCGGTGAACTCGGGGACATCGCTAAAGGTAACTTCGTACGTGTCTGTCTTCGGGCTCTTGCCACTTGCTAGAATCGACGCGTCCTCCTGTGCAGTAAGCGTCGCCCCGTTCAACGATTTCACACTCAATGGCTTGAGTGTTGTCCATGCCACTTGTGTTTTTTCCCATTGGACCTGCGAAGATGCCAAGGCTTCGGTCGGCGTTTCCAAGAGCTTGCGAACGCTTGCGATCCTCGCCGATAGATCATCCATGCTTTGCTTTTGCTCGGCACTTGGAACGGCCATTTCGGGTCCCCATGGGTCCGTCTTGCTTCCGGCGTTGTAGAGACCTTGTTCTTGGATATCGGCAAAGAAGGCTTCGAGTTGGTAGAACTCCTTGGTGGGGAATGGATCAAATTTATGATCGTGGCATTCGCAGCAACCGAAAGTGACTCCAAGCCAAGCCCCACTTACGTTCCGCACTCGTTCCGAAATGTACTTCGACAGGTACTCTTTAGGTTGTGCTCCACCTTCGGCGCTCATCATGCCCAGTCGGTTGTACCCGGACGCAATAAGTTGTTCGGTCGTCGGCTCCGGAAACAAATCGCCAGCCAGTTGTTCGATGGTGAATCGGTCGAACGGTTTGTTGCTATTGAATGCATCGATCACATAGTCGCGAAACGGAGTCACGGGAACGGGCTGATCACCATGGTAGCCAACGCTATCCGCATATCGAACCAGGTCCAACCACCAGACGGCCATCCGTTCGCCATGCTGAGGCGACTCAATCAATTCGTCTACCAGTTTTTCGTAAGCTTCGTCGCTCGGATCGGCAGCGAATCGTTCAACCCACTCAGGTTTGGGTGGAAGTCCAGTCAGGTCGAAGCAAATCCGTCGAACGAGCGAGCGAGGATCGGCTTTGGTCGAGGGTTCTAAACCCGTTTGTCGAAGGGCCGAAAAGATATGGCCATCAATCGCATTTTTTGAAAAGCGGTCCTCCGTTACTTTGGGAGTGGGTGCAATGCGAACAGGTTGGAAGGCCCAATGGCCTTCCCAGGTCGCTCCTTGTTCGATCCATCGTCTCAGCAGAGCTTTGTCGTATTCCGACAGGTCCTTCCCAAACTCAGGAGGGGGCATTCGTTCGTCGTTTTCGGAAGATTCGATCCGACGAATCATTTCGCTTTTATCTGGATCGCCAGGGACAACTGGGCGAGTTTTGTCGGCAACTCCGTGCAAACCATCCAGCGTATCGAGTCGAGTCTCAGCCTCCCGTGTGTTCTTGTCAGGGCCATGACATGCAAAACAGCGATCCGATAGAATCGGCCGAACATCGCGGTTAAATTCGATGCGATCTGGTAACGGGACCGGATCCGAGGCCAAAACGTAGCCGAATTCGCAATGGGTCATTGCAACCAAAAGCAAGGCATACCGAAGGCAGGACAGGAACAATGTTCGCTTCGAGTTTATCATGAGGCTGGCTGAGAAAGCAGCTTAGGAGGGAGGGGTGGTCCAATCTCGTGGACCAAATCAATCAACCCTATGATTATCGTTCAAGTGACCGGTCGAAACAAGCCATTGTCGCCTTTCGCTCTGCGAAAGTGCGGTTCCGCAGCGCACTTTCGCAGCGCGAAAGGCGACAATAATCCTTACCAGCCCTTTTCAACGCTGATCGCAGTCGTCTCTCGAACTTTCTCAGTTTTTCGGATGACCAGTGGCGGTTCGTCGATTCGAACGCAATCCACGTAGTATCGGCGCTTGCCATTTTCTAATTCCTCTTCGACTAACCCGTGAATGTCGGTGTCAAAGCCGGGGAACTTTTCGTTGAACATGCTTGCGAATTGCAGGTACTCCACAATCGTCTTGTTAAACCGTTCGCCAGGTATCAAAAGTGGTATTCCTGGGGGATAGGGCGTTAGCAATACAGCCGTTGCTCGACCTTCCAAGTCGTCGATTTCGACTCGGTCGATTTCATCGTGTGCCATCATGGCGAACGCATCGGACGGCTTCATCGCGGGCTGCATGGGGGACAGGTACATTTCAGTCGTCACGCGAGCCACGTCGTGCTTCTTGTACGTTTCATGGATTTGCTTGCACAATTCCCTCAGCCCGATCTTTTCATAGCGGGGGTAGTGTTGGCAAAACTCGGGCAGAATCTTCCACATAGGTTGATTCTTGTCATAGTCATCTTTGAATTGCTGCAACGAACTTAAAAGCGTGTTCCATCGGCCTTTCGTAATGCCGATCGTGAACATAATGAAGAAGGAGTAGAGACCGGTCTTTTCAACGATAACACCGTGCTCTACCAAATAGCGAGTCACAATCGAAGCAGGTATTCCTGTTTCAGCAAAGTGTCCAGAGACATCCAGGCCCGGTGTAATGACCGTTGCCTTGATCGGGTCAAGCATATTGAAGCCAGCAGCCAAATTGCCGAAGCCGTGCCAGTTTTCATCCGGCTTGAGCATCCAATCGTCTCGTTCCCCGATCCCCTCTTCCGCTAGCGAATCCGGCCCCCAAACCTTAAACCACCAATCGCTACCCCATTCGTCGTCGACTTTTCGCATAGCCCGGCGGAAGTCGATGGCTTCCATAATCGATTCCTCAACCAGTGCCGTTCCTCCCGGTGGTTCCATCATGGCGGCAGCCACGTCACAGGATGCAATGATCGCATACTGTGGTGAAGTGGAAACGTGCATCAAGTACGCTTCGTTGAATGTATTTCGGTCCAGTTTCTTATTCGTAGGTTCGCGAACCAGAATCTGAGAAGCTTGCGAGATACCAGCCAGTAGTTTATGAGTCGAATGGGTGGCGAAAATCATCGAATGGGACGGAGCTGGTCGATTCGGTCCAATCGCATGCATGTCTTTGTAAAATTCATGGAAGACCGCGTGAGGAA
>JBBRJI010000240.1:0-7962 GCA_038219625.1 Pirellulales bacterium
CAAGCTGGTCAGGGGAGCGGTCAGATGGACCATGATCTGCTAATTGCAAAACTCGCCTTCCTGCCGGACAAGCCGGCAAGGGGACGGAACAAAATCGACTCGTCAAAATGTGGTGTCAATACCGAATTTTTAACAGCCCAGCGCTAGGCCACCATAGAATCCTCAGGAAAAAACACCCCAGATGCGAACACCGCTTGCTTGGCTCAACACGACCTCCAGCATTTCCAAATTGACGCTTGCCTCGTCCGGCATTGGTTTCGCAGTGATCCTGATGTTTATGCAGATCGGGTTTCTCAACGGCTTGTTTGATAGCACGGTCCAAATTTTACGTTTGCTGGACGCGGATCTGGTGATAATGAGTCCCGCTCGCTACACGGTACCAAGCGAGCAGCGATTCAACTTTGGATTGCTGCAACGTGCTAGAACAGCCTCCAACGTTTTAAGCGTTCAGCCGCTCTATATCGATCGCTCCATGTCGGAGGTTCGAGTCATCGGAAATGTTTCTCGATCGATACGCACTATTGGCGTGCCATTGAACGCTGATGTGTTTTTGGATCCGGCGATGAACGCAAAATGCCGACTTCTGACAGACGTCCATTTTGCATTGGTCGATCGCAAGAGCAAAGAAAAGTACGGCTTCGAAAAAAGGGATCTTCAGAAACTACGCGATCAAGAGGCTGAACTTTCCGGTCTTAGAGTCGAATTGAAGGAATGGGTAGAAATTGGGACGGATTTTGTTTACGACGGTTCCCTGATTGTTTCCGATCTTGGTGTCGAACACTTTTTTCCACTTCGCAATGGCATGAAACCGCCGTTGGCATCGGTCGACCTTGGGTTGGTTAAACTGGTCGACGGAGCGGACAAATCAACCGTACAAGCAGAATTGCAATCGATTCTGGGAGACGCGATCCGTGTCTACAAAAAAGAAGTCCTCATACGCCGCGAAATCAATTTCTGGCAAACCAACACACCCATTGGAATCATCTTTACTATAGGCACGGTGATGGGTTTGTTTGTTGGAGTCATCATCTGCTATCAAATATTGTTCACGGATATTCATGACCATCTGGCCGAATTCGCAACGCTCAAAGCTATGGGCTATGGTCCCTACTACTTTTTGCGTTTTGTCATGCTGCAATCATTCTACTTAAGTGTTTTTGGCTTCCTACCGGGTTGGTTTATTAGTTGGTTGCTCTACCTATGGCTGGCCGATCGCACCGGGCTTGTCATGATGCTAACCGTACCTCGCGTGTTCCTGGTGTTTTGCCTGACCCTATTGATGTGCACGATTAGCGGGGCGTTGGCGGTTAGAAAGCTATGGTCAGCCGACCCAGCTACTCTATTCAAGTAATTGGTTAGCAATCCACAGATCTGCCCAACGATGCAAACGTTTCCCAGATGTTTGGTTATGCGACAAACTCGGTGCGCTATCTCGATGCATATAACCGACGTGACCTCCAAATTCGGTCTTGCGCAAAACTGTAGATGGGGACAAAACCGCGTTCTCGAACATCCAGGCTGGCACGATCGGGTCATGCTTGTCGATCAGGATGGTCGTGGGGACTTGGATTTGGTCAAGCCAGGCAGCCGAGGAGCCTGCGCTATAATATTCTTCTGCGTCTCGGAAGCCGGCTAAAGGGGCCGTTACCGTTTCGTCGAACTTCCTAATGGTTTCGAAGGAGGCATGCGGAAGACGTTCGGCCCATTGCGGCCAAATGGTCGCCCGCGATTTTGTCTGCTTGCGAAGCGAACGCATGAAATAGTTTGCGTACAGCTTGTACACTCCTTGCTCCATATGTGTTGAGCAATCGGACAACCTTATGGGTGGTGCGACGGAGATAGCTTGCAAAATGCTTAGTTCTCGACTCCCGTCCCCACTGTCAATCTGTTCATGCTTGGAAGCGAGGAGTTTGAGCAGTATATTGCCGCCGAGTGAGACCCCTGAAATGCGCCACTTTCGGATTCCAAGCTTGTCTCGCAAATGGATGAGCATGCCCCAAATCTCTTCAAAACACGCACCGTGGGGCGGCAATGGCGTAAACTGCCCTGAAGGTCCAGCTCCCGGTAAATCGGCACGGAAGACGCGTATACCGCGAGCAAGTAAACTTTGTGCCGTGGTGGTCATGTAGGTCCCCGCATGCGATGACCCTAGACCATGCAAAAGCAATACTCCTTCGTCGCTGTTCTTCGCTGAAGGACGACTTGGCGTGTTTTCAAAAACGAAACTGTAGCCCTTATCTCCCATTGGGATCTTATGGTCAATCGTCGGCGGTAGCGGGGGCTTGGGCTTGTAGAATCCGGTAAGGATGGTTTGAAGATGTCCGTTTCGCAAATACCACGGCGGACGAAATTGTTCAGGCTGTTGCAGCATTAGTCTCTCTCTCGTCCTGTATCCGATTTCGGTTCGTAGGCATCGTAGGCAAAGATTGGCTGAATAGCTACTGACAATTGCTTTCCGAACAGATATTTGGTTCGTCATTGGAGAATCGATTACCAAACCACGCGGAATGCAATACACTAGCATATTGGTAACTGAAAAAGGATGCCAACGGTCCGTCCCTATGTTTTTCATGAACAACATGTCCACAACTTCGGAATACGACCCCAAAACGGAAAACCGAGCGGTTGTCCGACTAGCCCTCTACATCCTATGGTTTGTCTTTGTCAGTTCCTTATTGCTTTCTATCAATACGTGGATGATTTATGCACTGTCACAAGGCGTCGCCAAACTGCTGCCGAACATCCCTGGTATTTCGATCTTGGTTCAGCTTGTGATCTTTATCGGTCCCATGATCCTTCTTTACCTGGAATGGTTCGCTTGGGATGTGATTTATGCGCATCGAGTGGCGCCGCGACCGAAACCTTTGTCTTGCGTGGCACTATAGGATCATCCCGTTTCGCTCGCGCACCTGGTTTTCGCATGGCCAATCGCTTTTTTCCATAAACCGATCGATCATTGAGACCGCAACATGATCTCGTAGTCGTTCCAGTGCGGGCCAGTACAGTTCAGTGCCACTGTACCCACCGTCGATGTATTCAAAGGTAGGATCGATCTTAATCTGGTCTCGCGTGGCACGCGCTCGAATATCACAGAGCTGCGAATCGATCGTATGCTCGTCGGCTTGACGTTGCGAACTAACACGAGAGTAGCTGGCTACGCGAATGAATCCGTTCATTTGTAAGTCTCCAAAACTTGAGGTTGTGGCTGTGTAATTCGAGAGGACTGTTCTGTGCCTTTTGGAGAACAACCTAGTGTTTGTGTTTGATCTTCTCAAGTTTGCGTTAATCCCTTCGCGGGGATGGATAGAATGAAACAACATCCCACCAGTTACAACATTGGTTGTCGCTCCATATGGCCCCGCCGGTTGGAAACCGACGGTATCCAAACCTATGTCGATATGGACCTGCAAAATTTGCGAGGAACAAAAACGAAAGTGAAAATACTTCTTAGCACTCCCGAGTTAGCCAAAAGCGAGTGCGAGATCTTTCCATTTATCGCATTCGGGGACGCGGACGGTGTTAGGGATCTTACGATGTGAGTTGGCAGCCCCTGGTAGTCTTAAGCCCACTTCAGCGAACATGCGCAACGTGTACCACGAAAGACCGTTCTCCTTCCAAAGTTTTTTCAAGTGTTTCAAGGCAGTATGAGGATAGCCACCGCGCACTGCTTTGCGCGCCCACTTACCAGGGCCAGCATTCGATCGCGAGCGGGGAGAGGTCAGCGTGCGTTCCGAACCCTCGATGCCCCGTTCGGAATGGGCTTCCAGCATCAATTGAGTCATGAGATCGGATCGCAGATTGGACATGGACCAAGTGCAGCTAGTGGGATGAAGCCGGTAGCAGAGGACCAATTCTTTGGTATTTCCGAGTCTACCGACTTGGCTCATTCTCAGCCATAAATCGTGGTCTTCGATCCACTGATATTTTGGGCGAAATCCGCCAATACGTCGAAATGCGTCTGCTCGCATCATGCTGGCAGGTTGAAAAAGACCCGTCCTGCGACACAGCAAGTTCTTGACGATCGTATCATGGTCCGTTGCAAGTGTCTGAAGACCAAGAGGTTCGGAATCGATATCCATTTCGAGGATTGCACCGCTGACTGCAACATGTTCCAAATGGGTTCGCAGAAAATCGACTTGGTGGGTCAATCGGTTCGGCATCGCAATATCATCGGCATCCATGCGGCAAATCAAATCCGCGCTTGCCGCTTCATGCGCTCGGTTTGCGGCCGAAACCACGCCGCCGTTCGATTGATGGATGACAACAATCCTTGGGTCGCGTTTGGCAAACCAGTCCAGCACGTTGGGGCTCTGGTCTGTGCTACCATCATTAACGCAAATTAACTCCCAGTCTTGAAACGATTGGTCAACGATGCTGCCAATCGCTTTAATCAGATGTTTCCCGGCATTGTAAACGGGTAGAACAACGGAGACGGCTGGTTTACTCATATTGGTGGTGCCCTCACGAAGTTAAGGCAATGGCTCGCATGAATCGGGAAACGCTCAAACGAACCGATTTTTTTTTCGGGAACAAAGTTGTTGTTTTTACCCTTCCCCCTGATGGTCCAATCTGTTTTTGCAGTCTCACGTCCATCGAATCGTATTCTTCGCAAAGCACGGCAAACAAATTGAGTTTATCGAGTACGGTCGTGCGAGCCATGCCTATCGCACCAAGGTTCTTTGGATAGGAAGAGGATTCGATGTGAGATTGGATAGTGTCAATCGAGCGGGCTGGATCATACATATCAATGCGTGCAAAACTACCTTGCGGAAACACGCCGTCAGCATAAGTGCTACCGGAGTAAAACGGAAAGCTCCATCCAAGGAAGCTATCTGGAAGCTTCTCAGACATGTAAAACGCGGAATGATCATTCTCCAACGCAATGTGGTATTGGTAGTCCCATATCGCATCCGCCTTGTCGGGAATATCGCGAATACCACGACCGAAAACATCGATCTGGTCACCGAATGCAGACTTTAGTTCGTCGACAAATCGGAGTCGTTGTCGGTGGTCATCGGTAACCACTTTGTTGCTCGAGATCACACTCAAGAGTTTTGTCTTCGTAGGCGGCTTCATAGAAGCTAGGTCGTTATAGTCCAAGATCTGAGCATGCGATCGACATGGATGCATACCAAAATGCCATACTTGTGCTTCGTGGCCCAGTACGACATTGCGATGATCGACAGATGGATGACTCGTACGAACCGAACCAAATTGGCTCGTGAAAACCGAACGGTAGCGTCGAACGCTGGGCGGTTCGGCGGTGACTAGCATCGTGCGTCTTCGATCGATTCGATTCGTTTCTGGTTGGAGCAAATTGTCGTACACGATCCATGCGTCGAAGGCTTCACCGGTCGGAATGAGCGAAAAATCATGGCGGCACCAGTTCGCAGACCCTCGAGGAATCTGGCGAAGAATGGGATCGGTCGGGACCGAATTGGTGATGAGAATCTTTGCCATTCAGGAAGTCTACCCACAGTTACGGAGTCGAATCAAGGTCGTTTACCGAACTGTTTGCTATCAATACATGTCGCGGTATCACCGCTACAAGCGTTAAATTTGTTCAACTCAACGATGCCTAAAAACCGATACAGATTCCCAAGGGTGTTACTAGAAGCGGCGAAGTCGTTTCGATACGCTCAAAAGTCGAAGCCAGGGCAAAGCAAATGCAAAGCAAGCGCATTAACCGCATTCAAAGGCGAGCCAAACGAAGACTCCTCGCATTGGCCATCGTTGCTTCCGTATTGGTGGGGTACAACGCAATTTCTCTCTTTGCAGCGGACGATCGACCTATTCAGGTGCCCTTGACCAAGATGAGCACTGCGCCTGGAGTGAAAGCCGTGGGAATTCGAATGATAAACCCAGGTCGCAGTGCGCTAACTGCACGGACCGCGGAAACCGCGCAAACTGCACGGACCGATTCGTTACCGATTCCGATAGCAGCGCCAGCCCTGAGTGGTTCAACGCCACTGTTGCCTTTGTCTCCCACCAACTTGAATGCGGGCCTCGCACAGCTCCCTAACTTGAGCGAGGGCCTCGCCCAACTACCCAATTTGAGCGAGGGCTTGGCTCAGCCACCTAATTTGAGCGAGGGCTTGGCTCAACGTCCCCTTCCACCCGCAACCTCGTTCCCGTCAACTCCTTCTCAAACCGGCGACATCAGCGCTTCGGGTTATGGTCTAGAGACAGCGGCTTTTTCCAACTTGCCCGCCCCGCCACGCATGTCGGACGTTTTGGCCAAAAACCCGAGCAGAGGAGTGGTAATGAAGTTGAGCGGCAGCGAAAAGGACAAGGAAAGTCTGCCCGTGCAAGTCAATCAACTTCCCGCATCACCGCAGTCGAACCCTTCAGGAACGGGAACCGACTCGGTCGAAATTCGTGTCATCCAACCGCACTCGATGGGCCAACCGCACTCGATGGGCCCACCTGCAAAAATGCCGCCGTTCGTTTTTGAAAAGTCCGCTAAACGAACCGAGGCAACATCCGAGCCATCGGCTTTAATGCAATCACAGACCGCCGTTCGAATTTCCATTGGAGACCATGTTGATGTTCAAAGTAATTCACAAGCCAATAACCGCACACCGCAATTGGTGAAATCCAAACCGACACAGATAGGGCATTCCGTTGTCCTAGCGCAATCGACCGACCTAGACTCGCAATCATCAAGTAATCAACCTGATGAGATCGTCTCGACGGTGGAAGTGGAAACGTCCCTTGTGCCTCACCCCATGTCCGAAGGACCAAAGCCCTTTGGTAATAATTCCGGAACAAGCTCGCAATTGTCTGTGGTGGATTCCGTTCAAGACGCGATTGCACCGTCCTTGCGCTCGAATTCGGAGCCAAAGAAGTTCGTCGCTCACGCGAGTTCGAACGTCAGTGAACGTCGCAAGTTCGACACTCGCCACAAAAGCCAATCTCCGATCGCAATCGTTGAACTTGAGTGTCTGACAGCAACCAACATGGACCTGACTGGCAAGCTCAAGGCTATCGCGGTTCAGGACGAAAACGTATGTAAGGTGATGCAGAACGAGCGGACATTGTCGCTGGTTGGGAATCAAGTTGGAACGACACTGATTCAGATTTGGACGGCCGATCTTGGCGACAAGCCCCAGGTTGTACGAGTCAATGTTTCTCAGCCTGGAGGCAAGGTGCATGTCAGCAAGAACGAAGTAAATGATATCAAGCAGGTAATCGCCCAAGGCTTCCCCAACGCCGACGTCAGTATTCTGAGCAAGGAGGACGGGATGATCGAGGTGCGAGGAACGACCGACAGCGAAGACTCTGCAAAACGCATCTTGGAGCTTGTTCGCAAGCTCTACTTAGTTCCGGTAAAGGACAAATTGATGGTGACAAAGTAGTTGAACATCCTGTTGCACCAGAGGTATCCGATGTACCCATGCTGCAAATGGCATCGACAAGAAGTACGGGTTCCGTCCCTAGCGTTCGCAATCGTACTTCTTTGTGTAGTCTGTACACCCGGAAAGGGAATTGCCCAGACTCAGCTTGGTTACGCAACGACCGGTGTAAGCTCGGATACATTTTTGCGGGAAATTGCCTCAGGAAGTTGGCCGGCAGAAGTGGCGCCCCCTTCTTTTCCAATGGGAATTAAGCCGACTCCACTCAGTTTTAAGGAAACCGAGACGGTGGATCCTGCGAGGGGCGCTTCCAAAGCTGCTTGCTCTCCCAAAGTTCCCAGCCATCCAAGCGACGGCGTTTCGACCGCTCAATTTGCATCTCCAGCAGTTGCGTCTACCATCGGAAGTGGAGTAGCAATCCAATCGCCGACTCCTGTTGAAGCGATTCCAACGCACCTCTCAATCCCGCCCGAATCAAAAGTTTTGAGTTGGCGCGACCGATTCGGGATGGATCCATCACGATCTAACTTCCTCGTTGGGTACGAAGCGATTGGTATGCGACGTGGCTATGACTCCGTTGGCCCCTTTTCCCAAGGTGCGGATCTAC
>JBBRJI010000241.1:0-7938 GCA_038219625.1 Pirellulales bacterium
AATCAAGAAAGCCTACGAGGACGTTTTGATCGCGAGTGCCGGTAGTGCCGTGAATGACGTGCTAACTCGACAGTATGCAATTGTGAAAGCTGGCCATGACCGAGTTCGAGACATGCGGGATAATAATCATTTGTCAGGGAAGTTGGTCAAGGATGAGGAAGGGACAGGAGCAGAGGATGTCGAGGTCGAGGGCATCCGCGAACACATGGATGTTATCGCGTCTTGTGGCAAGAAGGTCGGTGTGGTAGATCACCTCGAGGCAGGAACGATCAAACTCACTCGCAACGACAGTCCCGACAACCTCCATCATTACCTCCCAACGAGCTGGGTGTCGAAAGTAGACAGCCGTGTTCATTTGAACAAAAACTCGCGTGAAACCGAGCTGGGTTGGAAAGCCAACGCGTCCGAGTGCGGTTGCGGAACATGTTAGTAGCATGAGGCGAAGCCCTGATGTTTCGCGATTCGGGCTAGCGCTGGCCGCAAGGAGAAGCCGCATGAGCACATCTCTGCAAAACATCCTGGATGGTTGCAGTGAGCAATCTTCCTGCCCCCGCTTTCCGGTTCTGAACTCGGTCCAGGTTTTCATGGCGGATGGACGTTCCTCGCGGCTGGCTGCCTTTCCTTATATCGACTCTCCAGTGCTGTTGAGTCGCTTGCTATTACGCGGTATAAGATACGCCCTCCCAGGCACCTAACAGCGTACAACTTGAGGCCAGAGTAACTGGCTAGGCTTTCTCTGTAGGAGCCTTTGAAATAAATCCAATCCGTGTTGCCCAGGCGCTTTCAGTGTCCCCAGGGATTCCAAGGATTACTACTCGAATACAACAGTGCACGATATCCTGAGGCTGGTGAGGCAAATTCCAAACCGACAAAACAGGATAGCCTGAGCCGTTGCCATATAGGCCCGCTAAACCTTTTGCGATTCCTTAGCCGTTTGAAACGCTTTTAAGGCCTCGTCGAGCCGATCCTGTGCGGAATAGCTTCGACCCAAACATTCGCAAAGCGTGTACCAGTCGGATTTCGATCGATTCGGGGCATCAAACTGTTTCGCTCCTTCAAGAAGCGGGATGGCATCCACATGGGAGTACGTTTCTGTGGCGGATTGTCCTGCCTTGAGAAGGTACTCAAAAGCCTTATCATCGTTTTGAGCAGCCAAGAAATGTTCCGCCAGAATTGTATCGGTAGCACCCTTACCAGCGTCTTTTCGCTTCTCAAGCGCCTCACCGATCGCCTGATGGATCCCTTGGCGGCGGGTCGCCGACAAGTTGGACAGGCTTGCTTCTCTGAGCAGATCATGGGCGAAAGCCAGAACACGTGGCTTCCCTGTCTCTCGGAGGATCTCGCGAGCGAGCAAATCATCGATAGCATCGAAAAAGCCAAAATCGTTCTCTGGACTTGTTAGGGACTGCAGTAAATCGACGTCGACGTTCGAACCGATTGCTGCGGCGATGGAAAGCGTCTTAACTGTTCCTTCAGATAAACGCCGCAGTCGCGACCTGAGCGCCTCTTGTACCGATTCGGGCAGTGTTTCGCCATCGGGGGATTTAACCTTCGACAGGGTCCACTGCTTGCCGTCGAAGATCACTCGTTCGCCAAGCTTCCATTCGCGAATCGTTTGACAAATGTAAAACGGATTTCCTAGGCAATCGGATCCCAATCTAAAACTCAGAGCAGGATCCACTTCATCAAAGCGTGCGCCCAATTGACTCGCGATCAATTGTTGGACACTTTTTGCAGGAAGCGGTTCGAGAACCAACTTGCTCGCCAGTTCCGCTTCACAAAGCTCATCGATGAAATTGACCGTTTTCGCGTATTCGGTCGTATTACGCGTTGAACCAAAAATTGCAAGTTGTGGTGGCGGACCACCTCGAGTTTCCGCATCTTGCCGTGCAATGATCGCACTGGAGGCGATGTGGCGCAGCAGGATAATCGAACTTCTATCCGCCCTGTGGATGTCATCGATCACGATCAGCATTGGCTTGATTTTACTGAGCTCGACAAAGAAGTTTCCTATGGAGCGAAATACATACTCCGTGTCGCGTGGGACCTCGAGTTGGTCCGATAGGAGCCTGTTTGCAAGCAACGTCTTTAGGTCTGCACCACACCTCAGCAAATCGACGGTGTGTTCTTCGATGATCGAATCAACGGAATTCGTTAGCACCGTCGATCCATTCGCTTGGACGAAGGTCGTCGATGCAAGGATGTCCTCCTCTTTCGAGTTCATCGCTCTTTGGCGACATTTCTCTTGCTCCGAAAGAATCTGCTTGACGATCTCAAGAAACGGCTGGAAAGGCGAGAGATTTCCGTCGAAGTATCGACCGTCATAGATCTTGGCCCCGCCGACAAATGCTGCCCGCGCGGCTCGTTTGATCAAACTCGTCTTCCCAATTTCTGCTTCGCCGGCAACAAACATAATGGTCGGCGTTCGCACCTGGGATGGGTGACTAGGATCGCGGACCGTTGGGGCTCCAAAATTGTTGGAGATGAACGTTTCCAAGCTCTTTAATTCATCTTCGCGGGCGATGAATGGGGCGATCAAGTTGCCAGATGACAGAATGTTCGGGCTCGACACCTCATTACCGGACCATCCAAGTTCGCTTGCGAGAGCTTGTCGTAGCTCCAGCGTCGAGTTGGGACGAGCATCCTGCTCTTTGGCCAGCATCTTCAGAATGGCCCGCTCTAACTCCACGGACAAATTCTTGTTGAATTCGCGAACACTCGACGGCACTTTGGTCAACTGCTTGGAAATCAACGCTTGTGCATCTTTGCGAAACTCATCGAATGGATGCTGACCCGTGACGAGTTCGAAGACCACCATGCCCAGCGAGTACAAATCGGCGCGATGGTCGAGTTCGTCTCGCATGATCTGTTCTGGTGCATAGTAAGCGATGGTGCCAAGGAAGTTGACATCCCCCGTGAGGGAAGAGGACGAGTTAGCAAACTTGGCCAGTCCGAAGTCGGAAAGTCGGATATCGAAGCCCTCATTGTCAGGCTTGGGATTGACCATGATGTTAGCGGGTTTGATGTCGCGATGGATAATTCGCTTGCTGTGCACGAAATCGACCGCTTCGCAGATCTTGTAGATCGCTTCGAGGAGGTGCTGGGCAGGAGCCCCGATCATGGCCGTGGCTGGCTTGCCCGAGAAGAGTTCCATCGCAAAGAATGGCCCATCCGAACACTCTCCATACTCGAAGACTTCGATCAGGTAAGGATGCTTGAGCGAGGCGATGGTACTGAACTCGCGGGTGAAACGCTGTTTGGCTTAGCCGGAGAGGCTGTTGCTCATCATTTTGATCGCGACCCGTTTGCCGCTGGAAAGATCCTCAGACAAGTGCACAACGGCCATGCCACCGCGGCCGAGCTCGCTCAGGAGGCGAAAACGGTCGTTGATGATTTGCGAATGCGGTTTCGGTATTACGCCTAGAAAACCGATCTCTTCGGTAGCGTCGTCTGCAAATTTCTTAGGTGCGAGTGTTTTGGTAATCATTCGATGTTCGATCAGTCCGGGATGGTCGCGATCTCGCCTCCTTGGATCGTGGAGAGGGCCTGGTAGATCGGCATCGAGATGTCGCTGCTCAGATACTGGATGCTGCCATCGCAAAAGGCAAAGTTGGCACCACCCGTGTGGAAGCTGCGAAAATTGGGAACGCGATGCGGTCTACCTTACCAACTGGGAGTTGAATTGAAGATTTGAGCAACATCATAATACGAGTCGGTCACCGGAAATTTGTTCAGCTTTTCGACAGTGCTACCAAAGCCACCTGCGTAGCGGAATCCCCCCGCAAAGAACATGGATGGATTGACGCCGCCAACCAACCATGAGCCGACTTCCTTTCTCCCGCAGGATTATTTGCAATTTTGACATTGCAGCCAATTCCCTCACACATATCCCGCCCCGATGCCGCTTCGCCGACCGCAAAGGTATTGCTCAGTCCATCGGTTATGGAGGAAAGCCTCGTCTTCGAATTGCCGCTAAAGACTCCTGTGAACGCCGTCAAGGGTCGCGGGTAGACGCCTCACGGCGCTTTCGTAGTTAAGCAATGCCAGCCCGATCTGTTTCGCATTGTTGGAATAGGACATACGACGGGCCGCTTCTCGTGCCGCTTGAACCGCGGGCAATAGTAGTCCTACCAGGATCCCGATGATCGCGATGACGACTAGCAGTTCAATGAGTGTGAACGCACGGCAAGTCCCCTCAGGGCGTCTAGTTGTCGCGGAGGATGAAATCGAACCACCGAAGATACGATTCATGGATCGTGTCAAAAGGAAATTGGAAGATCGGATTTTGTTGCTCCTAGTAAGTCGTATTACTAATGTAAATTACGAAAAAGGTTTAAACCGGAACCCGGTGTTCGTTTTGCCCTTTCCCGAATCACAATCTCTGGGATGTTCGCCATCACAACGAACAAACCAAATTTCAGAATTACTCACCTGGATGGCTCAAGCGTGATAGCCATCCATGGTGTCGAAGCGGATTATTCTTTCAGGCTTGCCTACAACAGGTTAATTGTCTTCGTTTGGGCGATGCTAGTTCCACCCGAACCGTCCGAAAGCGTTACTGAAACCGTTCTTGTAAGTAACGATGGAGTCGCTAACGTGCTTCGGAATGTAATGCTTTGAAGCAGCTTTTGAACTGCCGCTTTGCTCGCATTCGAGTTGAGCGTAACCGACAGTGTGGTTGTCCCCCCAAACGTTCCGATAAGTACCCCTTGGTAGAAGACTTGGTTGCTCAGAACGCTTATCTGCCCTATCCCAGTTCCAACACTGAGTATTTCGATTCGATCGGTTGTCTGCCGATTCGTCGTCAGGCTGACGGTTAACACCCCTAGATTAAAGGACTGGTTATCAGGATCTTCGACGGTCGCGTCTGAATCCAACACAATCGCGGGGCCACTAGTTGCATACGCAACGTTGCCGCCAAAGCTACCGATCGTTGCAGCGTCATTTACCGCTGTTACGTTGATGATCTTAGTTACTGGAACGCTCGTATCGCCGTCTCCGTCGTTCACAGCTAATGACACGATGCGGGGCAATGTAGACGGATTGTCCGATACATTACTGAACGTCAGGTTTCGTACGATAGATTGCACCGCTATCTTGGACGCGACAGCGTTCAATGTGATTTGCAGAGGAGCCGAACCTGATGTGCCACCGGAGAACGATCCGATAATCACACCGCTGTAGGTAATTTGATTACCAACAACGCCAACCTGATTTGTGGCCGAACCTTGATTGCGAATGGACAACCGGTCGTCTGCAGTTCCATTTGCGGTCAAACTAACGGTCATGAAGCCATTAGCAAAGTCTAGCGAGTCCACATCGGTAACCGTCGCGTTGGAATCGATCAATATTGGAGTTGCATTCTCGACATACGTTATGTCCGGAGTAAAGGCTCCGACAACGGGAGCATCGTTGACAGCGATAACATCTACGAGTGTCGTCACGGCCAAACTCGTCCCCCCGTCACCATCGGAAAGCGTTGCAGTAATCGTTCGCTGCAAAGTAGAGGGTGCGCCGGACAGGTTGCTAAAGGAGATATTCCGCAACAGTGCTTGTACTGCGGTTTTGTTGGCCGCAGAATTGAGTGTAACGGTCAATGTCGTTGTTCCGGCAAAGGTTCCGATAACGAAGCCTGAGTAAGTCACATTAGCGCCAATGATCCCGATTTGCCCAGAACCCGTTCCATCATTGCGAATGGTGATCCGATCCGTCGCCTGAGCATTGGCCGATACGCTTGCGATGAGTCTACCAAGGTCAAAATCTGCCGAGTCCAGATCGTCAACGACAGCCTCAATCGCGATAGCAACTGCTAAATCGTCCTCGGTAAAACTTGAGATTCCTGAAAAATTGGTAACGACCGGTGCATCGTTCACGGCTGTGATATTGATCGATTTGGAGACCGGTACGCTCGAGCCTCCGTCGCCATCGGTCAAGTGCAACGCGACGGTCCGGACCAATGTCGAGGGCGCATCCGAGACGTTTCTAAACGTCAGGTTTCGTACTAAGGCTTGGACTGCGGCTTGATTCGCACTCACATTGAGCAGGATTTCCAAAGGATCTGAGACTGAGGTTCCTCCCGAAAATGTCCCGATCACCAACCCACCGAAGGTGATTTCGTCGACGTTCACACCGATTTGATTTGCACCAGTCCCTTGATTCCGAATCTCCAATCGGTCATCGGCGGAACCATTTGCTGTTAAGCTCACGGTTAAAACTCCGTCCTCGAAATCGACAAGGTCTGAGTCGATGACCGTGGCATTCGTATCCAGAATGACTGGCACGCCGTTTTCTACGTAGGTGACCGTCGTGTCAAACGCACCAACCACGGGGTCATTGTTGGTCGCAAACACTTGAACTGTTTTGGTGACTGTTAGACTGGTACCGCCATCGCCGTCGGTCAGGCTAGCCGAGATGGTTCGCACCAGCGTCGAGGGCGCATCGGAAAGACTACTGAACGCAATGTTTCCCACGAGCGCGTCGACTGCCGCTTGGCTTGCATTGGCATTCAAGGTGACGATCAAGGTGGTCGTTCCAGAGAAGGTGCCGATGACCGTTCCGCCGTAAGTTACCGTCGAGCCACTAACGCCAATTTGTCCTAGAGCAACTCCTTCGTTAGCAATCGTTACGCGATCGGTTGTTTGCGAGTTCGCGGAGACGCTCACCGTCAATCGGCCTAGGTCGAAATCGGCCGAGTCGACATCGAACACACTGGCAGTGACGGCGAGTAGGACTGGAGCATCACCTTCGGTGTAAGTGACAACCCCTGCGAAGTTGCTGATAACCGGCGCGTTGTTGACGGCCGTTACATTGATCGTTTTGGTGGCAGGATCGCTCGTTCCGCCATCACCGTCGGTTAGTTGAACTTCGACAGTTCGAGGAAGCGTTGATGGGTTTTGCGACACGTTATTAAAGGTCACGTTGCGCAAGACTGCCTGCACGGCGGCTGGCGTTGCATTGCCATTAAACACAATCTGCAGTGGATCGGAGCCCGACGTGCCTCCAAAGATTGTACCGATGGGGGTGCCTCCAAAGGACAATTGATTGCCGATGACGCCCACTTGGTTAGCAGCCACACCCTGATTGCGAACCGCCAGCCGATCGTCGTTCTCGCTGTTGACGCTGAGCGTTACGGATAGGATGCCGCCGTTGAAATCCAGGGAATCAATGTCGACAACGGTTGCGTTGAAATCCAGCAAAACGGGAGCGGTGTTCTCGACATAAGTGATCGTCGTATCAAAGGCACCAATTGTTGGTGCATTGTTCACCGCAATCACGTTCACCGATGTTAGTACGGTAGGACTAGTCCCGCCGTCGCCATCGGTCAATGTTGCTGAGATGGTTCGAGTCAAAGTAGAGGGCGCGAGCGAGATGCTATGGAATGTTACGTTTCGCAGCAGGGCTTGAACGGCTGCTGCATTGGCATTTGCATTGAGCGTTACGGCCAAGGTCGTCGTGCCTGTAAACGACCCAATGACGAGATTCCCGTAGAGCACGTTTGTGCCACTTACCCCTATGTCACCTGGCGCAATGCCGTCGTTGCGAATGGACAATCGATCGGTTGTTTGGGGGTTGACCAAAACCCGAACGGTTAGAACTCCTAAAGCGAAGTCTGTTGAGTCCACGTCAAAGACCGAGGCGCTTGTACTTATGAGCACCGGAGCATCGCCCTCGATAAAGGAGACAACGCCAGAGAAGTTGGAAATGACGGGCGCATCATTGACTGCTGTGACATTGATCGACTTCGTAACGGGCAGACTCACGCCTCCATCACCATCCGTCATGATCACTTGAACGGTTCGAGGTAAAGTGGACGGTGATTCCGAGAGGTTGCTAAAGCTCAAACTTCGCAACAATGCCTGCGCTGCAACCTTTGTTCCGCCCGCGCTAAAAGAAACCACAAGCGGATTATCACCCGATGTTCCACCCGCAAACGTTGCT
>JBBRJI010000242.1:0-7923 GCA_038219625.1 Pirellulales bacterium
TAGGCTGCCACCTCCGCTGTTTGGATTCCGTTCTCAAGCAGATGTTTTCGAGTTCCGCCCGTGCTGTAAATTTCAACACCTTTTGCCGAAAGAACCTTGGCAAAACCCACCAAGCCCGTTTTGTCGCTGACACTGATCAACGCTCGCTGGATAGACGAAAAGCTACTCACGGATGGAGACTTCAGAACTGTAAGAGACTCGACGAATGGAATATAGATCGCTTTCGACCAAACGTCCTATAATCCCCGAACAAGCTTAAAATCGCAAGCCTGGATTCCACCGGGAAGTTGCTCAGGAAAGCCCGAATACTAACGCATTTGTTAATATTTCGATTTCCGATTCGGTCGCGGACAACGGAGGAATGATTGGGATCACATTCCCGATCGGACGTAACCAAACTCCTTTCTTAAGAACCTGACGGCACACTTGTCCAGCTCTTTGCATTTGCCAGGGAATTGGCGTTTTCCGCACTTTGTCGGAAACCAACTCGATTGCCGCCATCATTCCAACCTGCCGAATGTCACCAACTTCGGGATGTGATCGCAACGCGTTTAGACCGTTTCGCAACACTTCCGCTTTCGCTGGCAGCGTTTTCAGCGTCCGCTCCATCTCAAAAACGTCCAAAGTCGCGTGCGCCGCCGCAGCGGCAAGCGGGTTTCCACCATAAGTATGCCCGTGTAGGAAACTTCGGGAATCCTCATGGCTTCCTAGGAATGCTTGCCAAATCCGGTGCGATGTCAACGTAGCGCTCATCGGCAAATAGCCTCCGGTAAGTCCCTTGCCGATGCACAGAAAGTCAGGGGTTACGGATTCGTGCTCGCATGCAAACATTTTACCAGTTCGACCCATACCAACCGCAATTTCGTCCGCGATCAGGAGGCAACCGAATTCCACGCAGAGCTTGGCCAACCCGCCCAAAAAACCTGGTGGATGCACCACCATTCCTGCCGCACCTTGAATCAACGGTTCAACAATCACAGCGATGATTTCTTCGGCATGCTGCTCAAGGATGCGACGATATTCCCCCAAATAATAGTCTGCGGCTTGTCCTGACTCGATGCCGACTGGCAATCGGTAGCTGTCTGGGCAAGGTCCACGCAGAACCGGAAACAACAGCGGTTCAAACATCGCGTGAAAGCGAGAGACTCCACCGACACTCACCGTTCCAAGCGTATCGCCATGATACGCGCAGCCCAGCGCCAAAAACGTAGTCCGCTTGCGCTCTGGAATTGGGCATTGACGCCAATATTGAAACGCCAGTTTCATGGCGACTTCAACCGCCGAAGCGCCATCGCTCGAAAAGAACACGTGTCCCAATCCGCCTGGCGAACAATCTACCAAACGCTTTGCTAGGCTTATGGTCGTAGGATGGCTCATGCCGAGGTTGGTTACGTGCGCCACGCGATCCAACTGATCACGAATCGCTTGGTCTATATGCGGATGACGGTGGCCGTGGATATTGCACCAAAGGGAACTCGCGCCATCAAAATAACGCTTGCCGTCGATATCAGTTAGCCAACAACCCTCAGCCGAGTCGATGATCAAACCGTCGTAGCTCGACATCTGTGAGAAGGCGTGCCATACCACCTTCCGATCAAGCTCTCGCAACTCTGCCGCTACTAGAAGTTTACTCATCGTTGATCTCGATTTGGATCTCATCCGCCACGACAAACACCGCGAAGATGTCGGCTTTGATCTTTGGATTGTCGAGCCAACCGCCATCGACCAGCGAAAACCGCCAAGCATGCCAGGGGCAAACCACGGTTCCATTGTCAATACAGCCACCCGCAAGCGATGCCCCCATATGCGGACAGAAATCATCCATCGCGTGAAACGTACCTTTCTCATTGAAGATGGCAATGATTCGATCGCCGACCGGGAACGTACGGGACTCGTTGAACGGGATATCGGATGTCTTGGCTACGGTGATCCGTTTAGCCATGTTGAATCAGCTCCAACCTCAGGAAATTCAGTCCTGCCTTGGCGAGCCGATGGTAAAGCACGTCAGGATGAGCTCCGAGCGAGACCGTCGTATGCTTCGTCTCTTTCCCTCGCCTGGCCAATGACAACGAAAAGTCGGAGCTGGGCAGAGATTTCGACGAGGATACGGCGTCCCAGGTTGGATAGACTCCGACAGCCAAACAAAGGTCAAGATCGTGTTCTCGGCGGAACCGCTCGGCCGCCTCAGCCAGCACGACTGCAACCAAGGTATTGGGATCTACATCGTCTCCAACTTCACCGGAGACTCGGCGCGGTTCGCAGCTTGAATCTAATGCATCCAGCGATGGAAACCAGCCAGCCGCTTGTAGCCCGTTCAACTCCATCTGCGATAACGTGGCAAGGCTATGTTGAATCCAGGCTCCAGCCCCAACTTCCAAAACGCCGAGCGACACACCCTTGTCTATCATTAAACGATGTGTGGCCTCGTGGATGTCGATTTCACCCTCCCCGAAAACCAGCAGTCCAAGCTGGCTATGAACCTCAGCCACAGTCAGTTGAATCTTTTCCTGAAGCTCAATTTCATTGGAGCAAAGGGCCGCAATGCGCAAAGTGATGGTGGCTTGTGAGACAGTGATCCCAACAACCGGATCTCGATCACGACGAATCAAGTCAGGAAGCATTTTCTCGACATCGCTTTCGCCAATCCCGAACACCTTGATGCTATGAAAGTACCATCGCTTGGCCCCAACCCCCATCTCCTGAATGAGTCTTGGTTCGACGGTCGCGGTGAACATTTGCCTCATTTCCGCAGGCACACCGGGCAACGAAAAAATACGGCATTGACCCGAACCCGATATGCTTGTGACGTTATTCGTGACGACGAAATCGATGCCTGGGGCTGTGCCATGCGGATTGTCGATGATGCGAGACCCGAGTGGAAACAGTGCCTGACTTCGATTGAGTTCCGGCATCGGGCGTTTTCGACGCGCAAACAGTGACTCGATATGTTGGAGCGCCTCAGGCCTAAGCTCCAACGGTGCTTGAAAAGCATCGGCTAAGGCTTCGCGAGTCAGATCGTCCGCGGTCGGACCAAGGCCGCCGGTCGCGATAACTATATCGACGCGGCGGGCTGCCGTTCGAAAGGCGTCAACGTTGTCGGTCATGGAATCGCCGACCGTGGTGTGAAACGCGGTCTTAACACCAAGATTACCGAGCTGTTCGCTCAACCATCGGCTATTCGTGTCGAGCCGTTGACCGCTGGTCAGCTCGTCACCAATGGAAATAATTTCTGCTCGCAATGACATATTAATAATCAATCGCCGAATCGCCGCCTTGTCCATCTTGCTGCCTGCGAACTTCCTCCATCGTCAAGGCGATGACACTCACATAGCGACGAATGGCCTCGCCATAGTTCTTGGAATGCTCTGCCGCCTTGGCAATCCTCAGGTCTTCCTCAATTTGCGAGGATTTGATTTTCCAATCATTTTCACTGATCCAATCATTGAGTTCGCTAATGACTTGGGTGAGGTTGGCGGTGAAGGAAGCGTCGGGTTTGCAGATGGCCTTACGGTATGGTCCACGACCATACTGGCCGGTAACTTCATTGTTGACACGCTGGCCCTGATACTTGAACCAGCCCGTAGCGAAGGCAACCGCGGCCGCAACTGCCGCCAAAAGGGCAACTGGAAATTGATTCAGCAACAAGAGTACGACGCAGCACAGCAACCCAATGGCGGTTGCTATGCCAAACGCCACCGGGAATTGCGGAGCCACCGCCGACGGATTCGTGTCCATCGCAGCACCGCTTCGCATGAGTCCATCGTTTTTGACTTCGCCGACGACTACAGTGATGTTGTCCGGTCCACCTCTCAAATTAGCCAAGTCGATCATGGCATTGACGGCAGAATGAATGTCGACGACTTGAAGAAGTACGCCCATTTCTTCGTCGGTCAGTTGACCGCTAAGTCCGTCGCTGCAAATCAAAAACTTGTCGCCAACTCGGAGCGGAAAGGGGCCTTCTAAATCGACGGCGACGGTTCCGTTTGGGCCTAACGACCTAGTTATGACGTTCTTTGGAATGGCATTGCTTCGAAGCGCCTCTTCACTGACTTCGCCAGAGGCGCGCATTTCCCAAACGAGCGAGTGGTCGAACGTCAATTGCTCAAATAGATTGCCTCTCAAACGATAGACTCGGCTATCCCCCACATGAGCGACCACCGCACCCTCAGGCAAAATCGCCAAGGCACAGGTTGTCGTTCCCATGCTTCGGAATTCAGGGTTGGCCTGACCGCGTCTGAAAATCTCACCGTTGGTTTCGATCAACGAACGTTGCAGTGCTTCCGATGGAACTCCCTTGAGCAATTTGCCGTAGTGGTGCGGAATCAATTCAACCGACAAACGACTGGCCAATTCTCCAGCCGCGTGCGCACCCATTCCATCCGCCACAATTAATAGGTGACCTGATTTCTGCCAAGCGGATTCGTCCTCGGCCATGATGATCGCAAAACTATCTTGATTGTTCCGTCGGCGCATCCCAACGTGAGTTGCCGAAGCAACGACAAAGGATTCTTGCCAAGACGGCTGGGAAGTTGAAGTTGGCTGATGCAAGATATTCCAAATCTACAAACGGCAAGAGCTGGCCCAAGGTCGGAGACTAACGCGTGGGATACATGATACCACGAGCCTTGCAAAGCTTCGATTCCCGTTTGCATCCGATTTGGAAAATCATCTCGATTCCGCCATTCCTTGGCCACAGACCCGACTCAGGTTATGCAAGATGATCCCAGCCGCCACACTTACGTTGAGGGAGTCTGTACCCAGGGCCATGTCAATCCTGACGCTTCGAAACGCCGCATTTTGAATCTCCAATGGCAATCCATGAGCTTCGTTGCCAAAAACGACCAGTGCAGGGCCATTGCGGCGAAAGCCGCTCAACTCTTCACTGGATTTGGACAAACATGCTGCGATCGACTCCACTCCGACGGAGCGGCAGAATTCCAACGCAGATAAGGGTTCCGGCACATCAAATAATTGCAACTGGAACGCGTTTCCCATAGAAACACGCAGAACACGACGCGCAAACGGATCCACACATTCCGGACCGATCAAGACATCTGAAATCCCCAACGCAGCACAGGTTCGAAATATCGAACCCATGTTTTCCGGATCTTGCAACCCGACCAACATCACCCCCACCCATCTAGAGGAAAGTTCAAAGGATTCCCGATCCACGGTTTGATACTTCGGCCGAATTCCGCACGCCAGATAGCCGCGATGGAAGGCAAACCCTATTAACTCCGAAACTTGCTCACCCGGAATCGCGAAAAGATCCACTTCGGACGGCAACCAACCCATGGCCTCATCCAAATACTTGTCGTCTATCAGAAAGGAATCAATGACAAGGCCACTGGCCACCAATCGCTGAACCAACGGCTTGCTCTCCACGATAAACCGCCCGCTAACTCGTGAGAGGTTCGTGGTGCGCAAATGTCGATACGAATCAAGCCGACTCGAACTGAGATCGGATAAGCGATGAACGGGCATTTACTTTATCCTGCGCACACTCACGCGTTGCGATCCCGATGCCCATTCGTTTTTACCGTAAACGAATGCTCGGACAATGCACTTTCCACGACAATCCGAGGGCACGGGCAATTCTAACGAAAATTCCCCGGAAGGTATTTCTTTCTCCAACTTCACTATTACGAGATCGCTGGCCCTTGCATAGTTGTCTTGCATGGCCTTGCGTTGCTCAGCGGTTCCTTGGAAGTCGCTCACGGTGCGAATGCCGTCTGGTAGCCGGTCTCTCGACCAGACTAATTCCAATTTGAGTTTTCCCGGGTTGGGCGAATTACCCGTTATGACCATCGGCCTCCCTGAATTCGGTTCCGACTCGCAATGAATGGGCATTGGAACAGGATGCTTTATTCGAAGAAGCGGATCCCCAAGCAAATTCATCAAACGAACATGCTCACGGCGCTCCTCGGTTAGATCGTGCCCGTCGGGACTCAGAGCTGTTGCCATATGAGTGATCAGCGATTGCTGTTTTGCGCGAAGCCGATCCACGGCCGATACCTGGGGTTGAGCAACCTTTACGTTGCCGCCGTCTTGGATGGTCGAAACAGCCTCGCTCGGTTTCCAAATATTTCTCTTTGCATTCAAAAGGATTCCGCCGAGCGTGGGAATTTGATCGCGAAAACAACCGTCCATCAATTCAGTCGATAACTGGCTCAAGCCATACGGCATCGTAACTCGGGAACCTGCAATTACGGCTATCGGGCCATCCTTCTTTGCAAGCAAGGTCTCTGCGAAACAGTCAACGCGTGCGTCAAAGGCGCCAGTGAAACAAGCCAACATCAAGGCGATCGGAGGCCCGTCCTGAACGTCGAATGTCGCAATATCCGTATTCAAGCAAATCGGAATCGCGTCGTTACCCACCACAAAGTCATCGAGACGGTCGACGTTGCCATGCCCGATATAAACCCAAAATAATCCGCCGTCGTTGATCTTTCCTATAAACGAACGGGTGAGCGAAAATGGGTCCGGGCAATACGGACTGGTCAGACTGGCATAAGTCATGTTCAATTGGAAGCGATCGGGGATTCCCTCCGACAAAAGTCGTCTTGCCACACTCTCAATTGCCGTATCGGCTAGCACGCCAAATCCACCTACACCCGCTGTCGCGTGGATACGATCTCTCCATGGCCCAAAAGATTGAGACTGTTCATAGTCGATGCTCCGACGAAGCATTCTCGATAATTCCTCTGCGTTCTTAGCTGGCAATCTACCAACCGCCAGATCGGGACATTCATCCCCATCCAAATCGCCATAGTAAAGGTCGGTAGCCAACGTAGGCGTGGTGAATGGCCCCAACTTGACCTTCGTCTCTATCTCAAATGTTGGTGTGATCGACAAGAACTTGCTTTTGCCCGCCTTCGCATCAGAAACAGTTCCAACATCCCCGCACAAGAGCACGGCCGTAACCGGCAATTTGGCTAACTGAACTGCCCGGAAAATAGAGCGTTTCAGGTCCTGAGAGGATGCTTCGGAGTCGACTTTGATGACTTGGTATTCCCGCTCCCGGTAGTTCACCCATTCCTCCAATGCGCCTCCCCAAGCCTTCGGACAGACAACGACAACCGATGACGTAACCTCGGAAACCGCACACTGCCCAAAAGCATTCAGCGCAATCGCAACCGCCCAAATTAGACGACAATTCAGCACAAATCACCCTCCCTGTCCCACATCGTTTTGTTGAATGAAGCAGTCGCACACGAACTCCCGATGGCATTCGACACTTCATTGTAACCACAGCCTTGTTTGCGATGGTACATCAGTCTGCTTCAGGACATCGGCAGACCATCCCGGCAAGCTAGCAAACGGGCGTTCCCCCGAAACATGTCGGTTTCAGTGTTAAACTGCGGCAACTACGCAAATATTCCGATCGATCTACTTTTTTTGAGGATGCCGGTTGTTTCCAATCCGATGATTGTGTCTCGTAGGGAACGTGATTTGGATGTGCCGGAAGTTCAACTTCGCAATCCACTCGTAACGCATGTTCATAACAACTGTCTTTTGGGTGGAGATTTAAGAATGAGCGTAAGTAATATTAAGCGGACTATCGGTCGTGCCGCAATCCTGGCAAGCATCGGCATCGGCTGCTATCAACTCCTGTCGCCCGAACAAGCGTTTGCAGGCGACTCGGACAGACAAGTTCTAAAAGTAACGGACCTTCCAACCGTATCGGAGCACGAATTCTCAGCGGTAAAAACGGCATCCTGCAACTCCCCTTACTCGAGTATGGCTTTAGAATCATGCGGGGTACCGCCAACCTGCTGCGAACCAGTTTGCACACCCTGGTGGGCTCACCGCACAGGTGGTTTCGGTGAAGCGCTCTATTTAAGTGCTGGCAACTCAGACTTGATCTATGCGATCGAGCAAACAGGCCCAGGACCAACAGCATCGCCGACTGGCCCGCTTGGG
>JBBRJI010000243.1:0-7879 GCA_038219625.1 Pirellulales bacterium
CATACAACTTGTCAGCGCCGACTTCGCCCTTTAGGGTATCATTGCCATCATCTCCATGGAGTGTATCGTCACCATCGCCGCCAAAGAGCAAGTCATCTTCGGTTCCGCCGTTAAGTGTGTCTTTGCCGACGCCGCCGTATAGTTCATCCTTGCCGGAGCCGCCGTTGAGAATGTCGTCGCTTTCGTCGCCGTAGAGTTTGTCGGCGCCACTATCGCCGGACATTATGTCGTTGTCGCCACCGCCGTGAAGTTCGTCGTTGCCATCTCCACCGAAAATAATGTCTTTGCCAAGTCCACCATAGATTTTGTCGTTCCCCGTCCCACCCTCTAAAGAATCATCGCCTTCACCACCGTCGATGATATCGTTGCCATCGGTTGCATCATCTGGCCCGCCGATGAGAATGTCATTTCCAGCGCCCCCGTCAATCTTGTCTGCACCGGTTTGGCCATCGATCCTATCGATGCCTCGTCCTCCAACGAGGTAATCGTTGCCGGATCCGCCATTGATCGTATGGTCACCGGAGGTGCTCGCGGCCTTGTCGTCCCGTAGATAATATCGTTCCCGGCTCCACCCTCGATCGTGTCCACTCCATCGTTGCCAGAGATGGTATCAACGCCGTCGTCACCGTAAAGAAAATCATCGCCTGTGCCGCCAATGATGGTATCGTTGCCTGCGTTTCCTTGAATGCGATCTTGGCCGCTGCCGCCATCTAATCGATCTGAGCCGGCCGAGCCTCGCAAAATATCGTCGTCTTCTTCGCCCAATAGAATATTGGATTCGCTACTACGATCGACGCTGGTATCGTCGGCGTTACTCAATGTCTGTTCATCAAGAATGTCCTTCCCGGTCCCACCTTCTACCCGATCATTACCGAGCTCGCCCATGATCTGATCGTCATCTTCGTTTCCATACAGCTCGTCATCTCCAGAGCCTCCAATAATGGTATCTTTGCCAGATCCGCCTAATATTTTGTCGGGCCCAGAACCACCGACCAGGAAATCATTGCCGCCACGTCCCTCGAGTTGCGTGTGAATGGTGACGCTGTTGAGTACAACAATCTTGTCATCGAATTCCGACCCGACCATGACAATGGTGTTGATTCCAGCGAGCGGAATGCCCTTCAAGTTGGGGTGGGTGACTGTTTCCCAAATTTCCTCTTTATTGCACCCGTCCCAGCAGTCGTATTTCCGATAACCAACCACTTCTCTGCGTTCGAAGTCAGGACCATCGATCAGCAACTGGTCCCCATCTACGCCGACGGTCCAGTCCACTATTTGCCCTGCGTTTGCAAAGACGAAAAGGGTTCCGTTTTCGATGTTGGTTGAGTAGAAATACTTTGGTTCTACTTCAACTTTGTAAACCTTCTTACCTGACCCGAAGACAGAGGTGATGTCGCTCAGGCCAGCGGCTTTAAGCAAAGGTTGCGTTACATTCTTGTCAAATTTAGCCCCAGCGTCGCGTGCACCTTTAGCTGCATCCTGAGCAGCATTGTTGATGCCCTTGATGGCGTCTTTGCCAAGCTGGACACCTTGTCCTACGGCGGCATCCGCGGCCGCTGCAGCATCTTTGACACCCTTTACTACTGCATCGCGAGCATCTCGAAGCAATTTGCCCGCGGCATCCAGTTTGGCCTTTGCATCATCGATTGGCTTTTGGAGTAGATCACTGATCGTATCCTGAAGCTCATCCTGAATGCCGTCAAAAGACACTGTACCGGATGTGAATAGAGGGCGTGTGGTAGTAGATTGCCGATGATGGGTATCTGCGAAGCCGGGTTGTTGACTTTCAGTGCCGCGCTGAGATTAGCTGTACCGCCAATCGATACCGCTTTGTCCTGCTTAACGATTTCATCGAAGTGAATGGCGTCAGTTCCGGCTGTTTCGAACAGATACAGTTTTTCGTTTGGGACCTTGTCGAAGTCGCTTAGCATCAATGCCGCTGTTGCATTTATATTGGCTTGTGCTGTCACGTCGATCTTAACCAAGCTACCCACGGACGCTTTACCGGTCAGCGTTCCGGAAACTGGGAGCGTTGCCGCAATCGTAGCACCTTCAAGTACGTACGGACCCCGCGCCAAATCGATTCCAAAGGTTGCGTCGATGGTCATCTGCGGAGCAACGGTGAGTTTGCCTCCGAGATCAAACTTAGCTGGTCCAGCGCTCAGGCTGCCAGCAAACGTAAATTGCCCCATTGTTGCCGTGTACGACTTGTAGTATTTAAACTGCAAAAGATCGCCGGAAAGGTTTCCGCTCAACAGAGATGAGAGTGGCAAGACGTTCTGGACAGTAAAGCCTTTGGTCGCAAGATAGGCAGAAACGTTGGTGGTTGGGAAGCTAAAATCCAGCCCGCTGGAGATCGCCCCATTTAGTACTCCGGATACATCTTTGCCGATCAACGGAATATTACCTGACAGTTTTGCAAGATCCGCCGCCGAGAGTTTTACCTGCTGGATCCCCGCAGCGATAACCTGCGAATAGCCATCGATCAGCGCACTATCAGGTACCGTGAATGTTCCACTACCATTGCTAATATTGAAACTACCGGTACCGACAAGCGTCAGCTTGGGAAGTTTTGGTAGAGCACTAATCCCTCCAGCGATCTTCAACTGATCTAATTGAACCGTGCCCGTTGCTTGTAGCGATTCAGGGCGATTGAGAATCGAGTTCCATTGCGGTCCGCTCAAGTAAACCTTTTCACCAACTGTGCTGTCGCTATCATCGACCAACAGTTTGGCAGTGGCTGTGAACGTCGCGCCTGTCGAGATCGATAAACTGGCTAGCCCGGCTACATTGGCCGAACCACTAACAGTTCCGGTCGCGCTAGCATCGGCTTGAAAATACGATCCTTCTTTGACAAAAAAGCCCCCAACGGTATCTAGACCGATGGTGATCTGGGTCTTGACCGATGCGCTCGCCTGAACATCGGCGCTACCTGAAATTCCCAAAGAGGACGACCACGCCGCTAGACTAATTCCGCCAGAAGCAACAATCTTTTGCGTCGGCGCATTCTCAGTGCGAGTGTAGGTTAACGAGAGCAACTCGGTCGGAGGAGCGACACCCTTGAGGATGTGGTTCAGCAACTGCTGCGGAGTCGCTTGAGTCGAGATTTGAAATCCTTGTTCGGCCAAATACTGACCAGCGAGCCCGGTCGGATTATCGTAGTTTAATTCGTTACCAAGTACCAAACTCGTAATACTCTGTAACGTGCTGCCGATCATCGGGATTTTGGAGGATGCTGCAAGAATACTGCTCGATTGGCTTTGCAGGGTGCCCAAGCCTGTATCGATGGTTTGGCTGAGCGAATCCATGAGAGTATCGGTATCAAATCCAGAGAGCTCGGGTTGGTAGACCGCTCCACTATCCGTTAGTTTCCAAGACCATCCGCCATCCCACTTCACATTACCAATCGCACCCAAATTGGCGTCCAAGTGCAGCTTAAGGCCAGTGCTGCCGACGATGGGTTGCGATTGCAGCAATTGCCCTGCTGGCAAGTTCAGATCGGTTAAGCGGATTTTACCATCGGTATGATTGGTCTTGAGGTCGACTGACTTCGCATAGGACATCGTGCCGATACCAAGCATCGAACCGGCACTAGCCAAAACGCCAGTAAGCTGTCCTGAGCCATCGAATTTTGCTTCGGCTGTTTTGCCCGCCAACAAATAGAATCCTGCAGTATCCAGCCCATAGGTAAGATAGATTTTGGCCGTCGCATCAAAGTTTAGTGTGCCGCCCGGTACCAGATTCTTGATTTCGGGTTGATTGCTCAACAGCGCTGCATTGAAGGAATCGCTGCCGGTCAACTCCGCCAAAGTATAGACACGTGTAAATCGAACAATGTCAACGGGTGCCGAGGAGGACAGGGCTGCGAACTGGGCATCGGATAATATCGAATTGACGTTGAAGCCGGCTTGCTGAAGTCGTGTCCCCAGTTGGCTTAAGGTTCCGATGTTCGACATGTCCAAGGAACCAGATGGTGTGTATCCTGGTTGATTTGGCTGCAGAAGTAGATTGGCAAGTTTGCTGCCGTCCAGCCCTAGGGTTGTCAGTATGTTCTGGGTCAGAATGGGAACTTGACTGGGCGAGACCCCAAGTTGTGCAGCAAACTGATTAAACAACGTGCTTTGCTGAACACCGCTGAATCCGGACGCAATGGAGGTGGCCAATTGTGGAATGGTAAGTCCAGCGGCAGTGCCCTGCGACGCAGGTGGAGCGGCTTTAGCCGGCGCTATAAATTGCCAAGCTTCATCAGGCAAACTTGGAACATACGGCAACCCGTTCGGGTAATCGCTATTCTTGAGAAACAAAGCGTCCTGGGTTGAGAATGAGTTCACCAACTCTTGATAAGGATTTTGACTTTGGTAGTCGAAATCCCCGGCCATGTTGAGTCGAACATCAGCATTAACGTGGGCCTGTCAATGAGACTGTCCGAAACAGTGTGAGCAGTCAATAGTTCGGTAACTCGATCCTTAAGCTCCGTATTGCCCGCGCAGACACGTTCCACAAAGCCATTCCATTGGTCAGGTCTGTGTTTTTCGATCGCTTCACAGAAAATATCCATAACAACTTGTGCGTGTGGAATCATGATCTGTAAAGGCTTAAAGGGAACCAAAGTCCCCAGGGTTGGACGTCCATCACTCATACAACAGTACTTGCTCAGGAGATTATGCGATATCCAAGGCCGAAAATTCCCAAAATGTCGAAAAAACTTTCATTCAATCCACTTGGTCGAATCAAGTGTTGATCGATGTTTATAGTGATCTGCGACGATTTGCAAAGGCATTGATTTGGAAAGAGGCTCCTGGCTTAACTCTTCAACCCACCGATCTCGTTCATGATGGTTACCTTCGCTTGGTAACGCAAAACGTCACAACGGAATGGTCCTCCAGGGGACACTATTTTGTAGCTGCAGCCGAAGCCATGCGACGCATATTAGTTGAACGAGGGAGGCGAAAGAAAACGACCAAGCACGGTGGAGAGTATCAAAGAATAAGCATTTCAGTAGCAGAAGCTGCAATTGCAAATGAAGCCACTGTGGAAGACTTGCTGGAACTGGACGATGCTTTTCAAGCGCTCGAAGAAGACAACCGGCAGGCGGCTGAAATAGCCAAACTACGCGTTTTTGTCGGTCTCAATCTTCACGAAGTTTCTCAATCGCTGAACCTATCCAAGACGACCGTTTTTCGCAACTGGCAATATGCTCGTGCTTTCTTGATTCACCGCATGAGCTCCTAGTGCATTGGATTGCAAATCCACGCCCATCGCTACCGCGCTACCGCTTTGGGCGTGCCCCAGCCTCGATCGACAAGCGGCAGTCGCCGCTGGGATTCCACAATCTGATCGGTTTAATTGCTCGCTTGATCGTCTTTCCAGAACCACCGAAGTGCTGACGGCCAGGCTTTCCCTCTTCATTGGCATCGTATTTTGATGCATCAAACGCTGGGTTGGCGATGGGCACGACTGCATTGGCATCTTGGAGGAACTCTCTGATTCGTTTGTCCAATTCTTTTACCAACTCTGGCTGCTTTGCGATCAAGTCGGTTGTTTCGCCAATGTCATCGCGTGTATTATAGAGCTTCCACCGGTCCGCCCCATTTTCCCAAATGCGAACAATCGAATCAGTTTCCAATCGCCCCGATGGATGGAGACCGAGGGTGGCATCCATTCCGGCACAGGCGGATCGTGCGGAAAAAAAGTATAAATCGCGTCGCGATCCATCGGTTTACCCTTCAAAGCCGGAACCAAACTCGCGCCATCAAAACGTTGGCCACTAGCTGGTTTTAACGACAACATTTCAAGCAAAGTGGGCTAAAAATCGCACGAGTTCATCAAGACATCGCTCTTCGATCCGCCTGCAACCTTGCCAGGCCAGCAGACGAGCAACGGGACGCGAGTTCCACCTTCGTACATGGTGGCCTTGCCGCCGCGCAAGGGTGCATTGTTGGTGGGAGTTGTTTCGTCAAGCGTGTTGTACTTATTGCCGCCATTGTCGGACGTAAAAATGATGGTATTATCAGCAACGGCGAGTCGATCTAAGGTTTCGAGGAGCGTTCCGACGGCGTCATCCATGCTCTCGACCATCGCGGCATAGGTAGGGCAGTTTTGGGGATTCTTCTTGTCGAAGATACCACGATACTTGTCGATCAAATCCTTCTTGGCATTGAATGGGGCGTGAACGCTGAACATCCAATAGTTCACGAAGAACGGTTCGTTCCGATGTGCTTGCCAAACCATTAGTCGGAGCCAAGCTCACGTTTTCCAAGGACAAACCCATGAATCCAACCTATTGTGCGCTTCTTACGATATTGCTGTCTGGAAGTTCGTTGGCGGCTGAACTGCCCTCCAAACCGAACTTCATTTTCATTAACATTGATGATCTTGGCTACGCGGACATTGGGCCGTTCGGCTCGAAACTAAATCGAACGCCGAATCTCGATCGGATGGCTAAGGAGGGCCGCAAGCTCACTTCTTTTTATGCAGCCCCGGTTTGCTCGCCCTCTAGAACAGCGTTGATGACTGGTTGCTATCCAAAGCGTGCCCTACCTATCAATGGAGTGTTGTTCCCCGGCAACCCCATTGGACTTTCTCCCAACGAAATCACGGTAGCTGAAGTATTGAAAGGCGTTGGGTACTCGACCGCCATCATTGGCAAGTGGCATTTGGGCGACCAACCCGAGTTCCTGCCCAACCAACAAGGTTTTGATTTGCACTTTGGCTTGCCCTATTCCAACGACATGGGGCCAGCCAGCGATGGCGTGAAAAGCAGTTTAGGGCAGCCATTGCCCGCAGCGGCAAAAGCCAATCAACCACCGTTGCCGCTGCTTCGCAATGGCAAGGTCGTTAAACGTGTGCTTCCCGACGACCAACAATCGCTGGTCGAAATCTACACAGACGAAGCAGTAAAATACATTGCGGAACATAAGACAGAACCCTTCTTTCTGTACATACCGCACAATGCGGTGCACTTCCCGATTTATCCTGGTAAAAAATGGGCGGGCAAATCAACTAACGGTATCTATTCAGATTGGGTTGAGGAAGTGGACTGGAGCGTTGGTCGAGTACTCGATACAGTTCGCGAACAGGGGCTAGCGGAACGGACCTTTGTGATCTTCACCAGCGACAACGGTGGTACGCCGCGTGCAGTGAATACACCGCTTCGGGGTAACAAGGGAAGCACATGGGAGGGTGGCATGCGAGTTCCAACCATCGCTTGGTGGCCTGGGCAAATTCCGGCCGACACATCGACAGATGCAATATCGGGAATGTTCGATATTCTTCCGACTTTCGCTGCACTTTCAGGTGGTAAGCTTCCTACGGATCGAAAGCTTGACGGTGCCGACCTATGGCCGCATCTGTCCGGTGCTCCCGGTGCGCAGCCAGCTCACGAATCGTTCTTCTTTTACTCAGGCCTCACACTGGAGGCAGTGCGGCACGGTGATTGGAAGCTCCAAATTGTTCAAGGCAAGCTTGCCAACAATGCAAATTCAGACAAACCAGTTATTCCAAGGCTTTACAACTTGAAGACAGATCTTGGCGAATCGAGGAGCGTGGCGGAAGAAAATCCAGAAGTGGTCGCGAAGTTGCAAGCGCTCGTCGCCATAATGAAGGAGGATCTTGGGCTCGATGGTCCCGCGCCTGGCTCGCGAGAACTCGGTCGTGTCAGCGATCCGAAACCTTTGATCCGAATGGATCAATAAGGCGGAGTGCTCCTCGACTCACATGTGTTGCCATTGAACTTCCCGGCGACGCCTCAATCCAACGCTACTTGCTGACCGGCATGAATCGCTTCTAGGACCGCCGCTGGCGTCTGGGCTTTGCGAAGTCGTTCGGAGACATACTGGCTCTTAAAAAGCCCCTGGATGTTGGCTATCAACCTCGACTG
>JBBRJI010000244.1:0-7868 GCA_038219625.1 Pirellulales bacterium
GCACGCCGCGTGACCAGACGGCGCTATGAGTTGTTTCATCCCAAGCCCAAGCCTTTCCCCATCGGCGAGCGACAGGTAGTAAGTTGGCGCGAATGGATTCGACTACGGGGACAGTTCGACCATCGGAAGACTGCTCGCCCCACGCCGTGATTCCGGCAATTGCACGCGCGAGCCGGCACTCCACGCCATCGTCAACTCGTGGAAGCCAAGTGGTAGCCAGTGGGGAACAGGGCGTCAGTATTATTGCGCGGTCTTTTAGAAGCGATACTTCTCGTTCAATGCGTGACGCGCTAACGATAACTTCCAGCAACGCGTCCGGGCTTTGCTTGTCACGTTCCAAGAGCTTTCGGAGCGCTGTGTGAAATCCATGTCGAGCACGCATGACACGGTCGGGAACGCCGGGTCCCTCACGAAGATTCCGGTAAACCTGCTGCCGGAAGTCGTCGAGTTGAGACAGTTGACCGGCAACTGAATCTGATGAACGAGCGGTGTGATAGTAGCCAAGCGACGACGCCATGTATGAGCCATTGCCACGGCGTTCAAAGAGGGCAACGCGGTGAAAGGCGTCGATACCACGTGAAACGCCGAGGTTCCTGATCGCCTCTATCGCGTGTAAGGTGTGCTCAGTCCGCTCTCCGGAAGCACGTTGAAGCCGTCCCTCGGAAAGTAGAGCGCGAATGGCTGGCAGGGATGTCGGTGAACCCCACAGTGGCATCCAAAACTCTGCGCGGCAACGCATGATTTGCGCATCCTGCTTCGCTTCATCCTTAGTCGAGGTCGAGGGCTCATCCGTCGCCAAGTGATCGATCATGAAAGGAAACGCTGCCTTACCCTTTCCTAACTGAGATAGCCGCTTCGTTGTGGCTCCAGTAAAGAGGACCGCTCCTTCCATCATCATTACGACATCCCACGGGTTTGTGGATGACGAGCCAAAGAAGTCCTGTCCGCAATTGGAGGAACCTGCAGAAAGTGGAAAGTGCTGTCCCGCAGTTCTGGATGTTCCGCCGACCCGTGAATCGCCAAACACGGACGCGCTTAGCAACTCGCGGGAATCAGGTCTCGGGGTCGGGAACCCGATGGTTTCTTCAATCAACTCCCAGAAGTTGTTTGTGATGTCTGCGCTGCCTTCGTTTCCACCTGTTCCATACAAGAAACCGAAGCGAGCATCCTCTTCGAGGGACAGACAGGCATCGAACCAGTCGACGCCAGATTCACTCCAGGCATTGCGCATCGACGCAACAATCGATGGCTTTAGGTCCGTCCGCTTTTTCTTGGTCGAATCCGTCCAGCCGCGATTCTTGAGTACTTCGTCCGTGACCTTCACTACCTGTTGCGACATACTAAACCGGCCGGCCGGATTCAACTCTCGCAATGCCTGAAGTCGGTTCTTGGCCTTTTCGTTCCCATCGGAGTAAAAGCCGGGACGCCCTCCCCACGGAGCAAAAATTGGTGTCGGGCAGTAAATCGGAGTTTTCGATTCACCGATACCGCATAGGAAGAACTCAATCAGTTCCTCTCTCGACAACTTGGTATGGAGAACCAACACCCCAGCCTTCCACCATGCCCGCGCCTGCGGATCAGCCTGTTCGGCGATCAGGCGGAAAATGCCAAGGCCCTTGAGGTAATTGCCAAGCGGCTCGGGGGTGCAGCCTCGAAGTTTGAGTATGTGTCCGCTCATAAGGATTTGGCTTCCTCGTTCCGAAGACACAATCGATAAGAAGAGTCCTGTCGCCGCGTTGCGGCTTTGAAAGACGCACGGTTTGTATTCCAATGGCTCACGCTCCTGGATATTATCGATCGCCGCGTTGCGGCTAGGATTGAGCGATCAGCGGCTGGAGTTATGCGGCGTGCATCGATTTTTTCCGTCCCAAAGGGACACAAGTCAATAGCCAGGGGCGTGAGCCCCTGGAACCGAACACACGCGCGCATCCAAGCCCCAACGGGGCGACAGACTGAGCAGTCGCGCGTCAGTCCCACACATAACGTTCGTCGAATTCCAATTCGTGCAATCGAAGGTACTTGATAAACTCTTCTTGAAACGATTCTTTCGCGTGATGTTCTTTTTGATTTGCCAAATATTTGCGAACCGAATCGAGTGCCGAGAAACTTACCGAAAAAGCCCCATAGCCAGACTGCCACGCAAAGAGACGCTGGTCTGAAAATACCTCGTGGATCCAACCCGATGAGTTGCTCTTTAAGTCCCGAAGCGTGTCCGCAATCGACGCTTGCCGAGCGAGAGATACAAGCAAATGAACATGGTCGGCAATTCCACCGGCTGCCACCAATTGCCCTTTTTGGTTTCGAAGAATTCCACCGAAGTACTCGAAGAGTCTCGGTTGGATTTCGTCTGTGATGGAAGGGGTACGATTCTTCGTGCTGAAGATCAGGTGAAAGTAAAGGCTTCCAAATGACTGGGGCATCGGTTTCTCCTGCAAGGAACTGTCGCCGCGTTGCGGCTCGAAATCCTGAACACGACGTAATCCACGGGCTCACGCCCCTGGCTATTGACTCGAGCCGCGTTGCGGCAAAAGACGTTGACCCTTGCCGCTGTCCAGAGGATTGGTTTCGCAATAACGCGATAGAAATAATGTGGCTCATGTCGATTGCTCCATGTCTCCCGCATCTTCTTCGGCGCTGGCGCGGCAATCTGCTGCTCGCAACATCGCTTCCATATAAGCCATTCGGAACGGACCAAGCTGTTCTAGAAGAAGTTGCATCCGTTCCCGCCACGATGCTCCAAAACGCGGAGACAGCCCCAGTTCCATCAGATCAAGCGACATGGTGACCGCAGGGGCGGCGATGACAGTCGCGTTCAATTCGGCGGCGGGAAGTTGACAGGAGGGCAAAGCGTCCCCGTCGCGAACGCCGCGTGCCTGGCGTTTGTCCGCCTGGCACGGATCGGGAACATCGTCACGTTCATCATCTGGCGAACTGCGCAGCGACATTCGCACCTTTCCATGGTGCGAGGCGACCAAGTACACAAGCAAATCAACCTCTACGGCCGACAACTCAGAGAGTTCCTGCGCGAGCGGGTCATCGGCAGAGACAATCGCAGTGCCGTTTGCGGTATCACTGGCGAATTGAGCTTTGTCCAGTCCATCAGGCCAAGCAAAGGCTTCGTGTGGCGTCTTGGCAAAGCACAGCGTCTCTAAAATCGCTAAGGCGCTGGCGAGTTCGTGACGGAAACCGGGGCGGCGACGATCGCCGTCGCCAGTCGAATTCACGCGGTCGCGACGCCAAGCTTCCTCCGGAGCCTTTGCTGCAGGCTGTCCGCCGAGCTTCTGTTGCACGTTGGCAGCGGCGAGCAAATCGGACCTTAACTTCGCAGTGAATGCTACATGCGCCTTACCACGATCATGCCAGCGCGCGGCCAGTCGCAAGACTTTGACTTCGGATTCTGTGAGTCCGTTCGGATCGAGAATCTCCTCCAACTTCTGGCAAACGTGCAGGGTATGCTCCAGCACTGTCAGCCATTTGCTGATGGATAAGCTCTCGTCATCGTCATCATCATCCTGAGCAATTGCTTTCGCCGGCGCTGATAGTTGTGGCAATTCAAAGCCGATGTGGCGTGGGTCACCGGTCCAGCCGAGTTCACTGTTGTAGCCTCCGCAGGATTTCTCTAACAAAAACACTTGGCCTGGATATACGACCTGATCCACGATACCGAAATCCAGTGGCTCCCACCCAGCAGTTCGTTTGGAGCTCTTGGAGTAACGGCGTCGCCAGATGCGGTGCCGCTGTTTCAAAGCCTCGCGCGCAAACTCCTGAAAGCGATGGAACGGGACGGCACATAGTTCGCGGCGATGCGGGCGATCTTTCCTATTTGGCTCCTCATTGGTAACGTCACGCCAAAAGACCTGCACGTCGAGTTCTTCGCCGTCGCGAATGTACCGGGAAATATCGACATCGGCCCCCGTCAGATCAGGCGTCGTGTCGAAGAGATCGAACATATCTTTCTCGCGTGGAACAAAACGCGGCTCGTAGGGGAAGAGCGTTGATGCTTGTTCCCCTGTCGCTTCTGAATCAATCGCTTCCTTGATGACGGTCAACGATTTTAACCCAACGTCTTCGAGCGGCTTAGGCTTTTCCAGTTTTTCGCGAGCGGCAACCAATTCTCTTCGGTCGTAGGGACGAGCCCAATGATCAACCGGCTTACTTTCAGAACCGAGATCAAGGTCGATCCAGAACACTTGACCAGTCTCACCTGGATATCGAGCACAACGTCCGAATCTCTGCACGAGGGACGCCCAAGGGGCAAGTTCTGTGTGAAGAACGCTAGCAGATAGATCGACACCGGCCTCGACAACCTGGGTCGAAATGAGAACGCGACGCGAGTGGTCTTTCTGGCTCAGGAAGGCAGACCACCGTTCGCGTTCGTATGAACGAAAACGCGAATGAATAAGTTTGATCGGGACGCCATTGAGAGCATTTTGGCGACGCAATAGTTCAAAAAGCTTCGTAGCACGTTCCACGGTATTTATGATTACCAGCGTCAGGCCCGATTGCGCATGGTGAACAGGCTGGCTGATGTATTCTGCGAGCCGTTTCAAATACTCGGCCTGTTTTCGATCGGCGTCTGCTTTGTCTGTTCGATTGTCTTTCGTCTTTGGCTTTTCCAGTGGAACGATATCTGCCCTGTGAAGGTGTTTCCGAATTTGAAATAGCTGACCACTACGCAGTTGCAATTCGGATTGCTCAGTTTGCGACAACTGATGGCGGTCGTTCCACTCGGCTGCGGACCTTGGAGACCAATCCACCGCCCGTTCTAGCCAGTGCTTCGCCATTGTGGCGCTCATCCAAAGCGAGTGGCATGGACGTGGCAGATGACTTTCATTGGCTGTGGGAAACGTGTCACGACTGGATCGAAGCTGCAAGCATCGACGCCATGCATCTAACTGCAAGCTTGTCGCCAAAGCGGTGTCCATGATCTGGATTTCGTCGAAGACCCAAAGGCAATCACTGTTCAGCAGCCCGAATTCGAGGGGCCAACGAGCACGTCCTGCTGCATAGCCCCGGTTGAGGGCCCGCGAGATGAGCATGTCCTGCGTGCCGATCAGGATCGCATCACGCTCGGGCCATAATGTCCAGTCGGATTTTTCCTCACCGCCGAGAAGTAAGTGTACCGCAATAGGATGATGACCTTGGTCCCCATTCTGCCGTCCTCTGCCAACGGGGACAATAAATGCTGGGTTGGGTTTGAAGTAGCCGTCAGGGATACCAAGCAGTGGGACGCCACCTGCCAACGGGGACAATAAATGCTGGGTTGGGTTTGTATCCGCGACCTTTGCCGGTCTCGTCGCCTTTCAGTGCCAGTAAGCCCAATCTGTCGAGCCATTTCACTGCTTCGACGTAGGTTTGCTCGACCAGTACACGCATTGGTAGACAATAGACGAGCCGACGAGGTGTTGCATTTCGAACTGCATCGCCAGCATATCTCCGACGCCACAGCCATGCCAAAGTAGAAGCCGCCGTCTTGCCTAAACCAGTCGGAACATCGAGTAAAGTTGGGAATGGATCGGCGAGCGCAAGACGCTCCTGATACGGCAACGGATCGTTACCACCACTGGCGATTCTAAAGAAATTTTGAAATTGCATTGATCGCATCCGCCTCGTCAATGTTTGCGTTATTCATCACGCAAAATTACACGCCCAAAGATTCGATTTTCTCACCGGATTCAGCGTAGTAAAGCGCGCGGACAAGTTTGGTCACACGGTCTAAAGAAATGCGTAAAATCTTTTGTCCCTGGAGACTGTTCGCACCGCGTCGGTTATCACCAAAGTCACTACCAAGGCCGCTGAAATGCCCCGGAATCTGACTGAACTAAAAACGAGCATTGTAGCAATAAGGGATGCGCGTTGTTAGCCGTTAAGGACAACATAATTGTGCTCAAAGTCTGCATGGATTAGCTTAGTGTGGTTTGCCGTCAGCAGCGATTGTTTGTGCCGTGTTGGCCATTGTCGCCAAAACGAACGACAGATTTCGTAACAAGTGAACACGAGAGTGCCGACCAAGTCCATCAGAATAGCAGATCGCAACTTCGCAACAGTGACGAAGGTTTTTCCAAACAGAGCGGACATAAAGTTGACTGTGAGCGACGCAGCGATTGCGGTTCCGGCGAAATCGGCGCAACCGACGAATACCAATGAGAGGCGGAATTGCCCGCAATTGTTCGCTAAAGAGAACGTTTCCAAACAACTACGAGAAATGGGAATTGCAGTGGTATACTGCTCTCGTCAGATCAAACCCAATCAGTACTACCGCAACTTTACGCCGAGTTTTCAGGTGTGAATCGATTTCGCTTTATGCGTGTCGAATCAGTCGCGGTGAAGGTTTTTGATCTCCGTTTTAAGACTTTTAAGAAAACGTGAACGACATTTAAAGTTGGGAGAACAACTCATGGCAAAACTGAAAAAACCTCCGCGACTTGTCGATGCTAAAGCGGCTGAAGAACGGCTGCGAACTGGGTTGAAGAAACTAAAGAAAGACGATCTGATTGATCTTCTGGTGAAATGCGTAAACGAAGTCCCCGATGTAATGCCTACGCTGGAAGAATATGTCGAAATCAGCGATCCAGCGTATGACGAACTGCTGCAAATCACTCGAATTGCCATCGATAAAGCAACTTACTTCAATCCAAGAGAAATCAATAGCAATTTCGATTACGACAGCTTGGCGTACGAAACGGTGAAGAAGAACTTCAGCAAACTGATCAAGCTCGACGGGTTGTCGGATGTGATGGAGTTGGCTGTCGAATTACTGAACGCGGGCAGCTACCAAGTTTCGCTCAGCGACGAAGCCGAAATGCTCGACGAACTCGTAGCTTGTGTCAGTGTGGCCACAGCAGCGGTGAAAAAAGCTCAACTAGATCCAGATGTGCGTCGGGCTTGGGTTGCGAAGTTAATGAAGGCAGATCGTTCTGGTTTCATCTTTCCACCAGGTCTCAAGTCGCTCGGGAAGTAATGGGGCTTGTGGCAGTCGAAATCAACTGAAAGCTCAAGCGTGGCGCGGATTCGGAAAAGCGGTGGTTATCGGAAATTGGCGTCGTTCCAAATGGCGACGATCATCTACGATGCTACTGTCTGGTTCTGCGATAAATTCGTTGACTCACGGTCTCGCACCGTCGACCAAATGATCCAAGCCGCTCGCTCGGGGCGACAAAATATCGCCGAAGGAAGCCGCGCTGGAGCGACTTCCTCGCAAACGGAATTGCGATTGGTCAACGTGGCGCGGGCAAGCCTCGAAGAATTGCTGCTCGATTACGAAGATTTCCTGCGGCATCGACGGTTGACGCTGTGGCCGCCAAGCGGGCCGGAGGCCACTGCCGTGCGAAGCGTAGCTTCGAACTGGAAAAGAGATCGGTCTGATCAGCCTGATCTGACTAATCTGACCGATCTATCGGACCAACAACGCTGGGCGATGTACTCGAGCTGGCTCGACCATGTTGATGCGGCCGTTCGGGCGAACGCTACGATTTGCCTGATCCATCAGGCGAATTATCTGCTGGACCAGCAGATCGATGCGCTCGAAAAACAATTCATCGACGAAGGTGGCTACAGCGAACAACTGGCCAATGCGCGACTTCAGAAACGCGCTGAATCGCGAATGAACGGCTCGCTCACTCAATCCGCAAACAACCAAACCACGAACAACCAAACCTCGTCGAACGACAGTCAATCAGCCGCTTCTCCGCAGTGCCCCGTCTGCGGTGCCCTGATGGCTCTGCGTACCGCGAAAAGCGGTCGGAACCCGGGCAGCCAATTCTGGGGTTGTACCAAATATCCACAATGCACCGGCTCCACTCCAGTGTAATCAATTGCTCCTAGAAACCGTTTGGCACGTGACGCTCTCCCTATCTCGGTCTGCGGGC
>JBBRJI010000245.1:0-7850 GCA_038219625.1 Pirellulales bacterium
TATACTGAGTTCATCAGCGAATGCGATAACAACACGATGAACCGGCCTACGGTTTCTTCACCGGCAAGCTTTTGGGCCGGTTCGCGGTTTTCGTCCACGTTACTACTGTCGCAGCTTTTCCGGCCCCCATGCGAAGCCGGCCTGCTTTACACGGGTACTTGGCTTGTCGAACCGTATGAATGATGGGTCTAGCGCGTCGACACGAGCGAAGGGCCTCGCTCGTCCCCACGAATTTATCGATCGTAAAATCGCCATGACGGCAACTGCTTGGCGGACAAAGGTAGATTTAGCATTTTGGCTCGAAGCAGTTCGAATGGAAGATAGTTTTCTCGAAGAACCGCATCGTGAAATTCCCGATTCGTCATCTTGCCCGCTTGAACCACTTCACGTTGCAGCGATCGCAGTTGCAAGCCGCCCAGCATGTAGCCTGCCTGGTAGAGCGGGCCATATCCGCCCATGATGGACCTGCGAACTTCGGCGGCCGCTGCGCTGGGTTCGTGCCCCACTTCGTCAATCAAATACTTGACGCACTCTTCTGCCGTCCATTTGCCAGATTGGTAGTTCAACGAAAAGAGAATGCGTGCGGCCCGATGCTTGCGCCAAAACAGCATTCCAACACGGTCTTCAGGAGACTGAGCAAATCCCATATCCCAAAGAGCCATTTCCCAATAGAGAGCCCAGCCTTCCATCCAAAACGGCGACGAAAAAATCTCGCGATAGGGTCGATAGCGGGCTAGTGAATAGTACTGTAGATGGTGTCCGGGAATCAGTTCATGGTGCACGGTCGCTCGGCAGAAATGAATGTTATTGCTTTTAAGACTCATCAATTTTTCGCTATGAGTCATGGTGCTAGTAGGAAACGAAACGATGATGTTGTCACCACCCAAGAAGTAGGGATTCACCCGCTGCGCTTCTGGAGTCATCATCTCGACACGCCAACCATGCTTGGCCATTTCTGGGACCGAAATAAGATCGTTGCCCTCGAGGAACCGAATCGCTTCCCATGCCAACTCACGAATCAAGCGCGGCTGATCGCCTGGTTCCACATGCAGAGACTTGACTTGCTCCAGGGCTTTACGCCAATCACCGTCGAGCTTGAGCTCATTTGCTGCTTCCGTGAATCGATCTTCGCACCACTTCATTTCCTGCTCGCCAATACGGATCAGCTCTTGTGGCGAATACGGGATCCATGCGTACCTCAACTCTTTGAGCAAAGCGTCGTTGCCAATGGGCACACCAACAATTTTGTCTGCGTCGGAATCGTCCAACTTCGCAAGCTTTTCGCGTATGGCTTTTCGGTGGTTCGAAATGGCCTGTTTGGTCGCTTCGAATGGTTTAGATGCCCACCAAGTGTATTTCGGGTCGTAGCCTTCGTAGTAGCGGTGGGTATCTTGCATCTGCCGCGAAAACTGGTCGAGCAAAACGGAAGCGTCGATGGCTACCGTTGGCTCAACAACGGCTGGAGTCGATTGAGGCGAGCCTTTCTTGTCGGCAGCCTCCTTTGCAGTCTTCTGCAGTGCTTTGGTCAATGCGTTGGCCTGGGTTGTGATCTCATCCAGAACGCTTGCCGCTTCTTCGGCCGTCAACGCCGTCCCATGCTCCTTCGATGCACAGAATCTCATCATCCTGTCGGTGTATGGAATCAATGCCTTTGCCGACGTGGTGCGTTCTTCCTTGCGATCCATGGACTCACGATCATGTCGAATCTTGCTGTCGAGCAACAGCCAATCGATTTGATTGTCGCGGTCTAGCTTCGCGAAATCGATGCCAGAGAGTTTTGACTCCCAGCTCGTGAGCATGTTGCTGCGGTATTCTTGACCAACGTGGTCAAGCGGAATACGAAACCTCTGGCCAAGTGTTTTTTGATCGGCAGCGTACTGTGAAATCAAGGACGAGATCGCGTGGTCATTCGAACGCGTCGCTAGAAAAACAGCCTTGTCTTCCTGAATTTTTTTCGGAACGGAAACTTCTGGGGCTGCGTTTTGCAACGCCTTTTCCTGAGCGTGCGAGCTTGGCAAGACTACCAATTCAGCCCGCAGGCCAAGCAAGCCCAGCAAGCCGCACGCTATGAGGCACAGTCGAGTTTTCATTGAGCTTTTGTTGGGGGGAATGAGTGGATTGAGTGGATAGGGATCACGCCGCTTGATGGACACTCTGCAATTTAGGATGAACCACTTGGCCGTCGCGAGTGACCATCGTTTCACGAACGATTTCGTCCTCCATATTAATATTGGCCTGACCTGCCTTGACCATATTTTGCAAAAATTTCGTGACGTTATTTCCGAACATCAAGCTGGCGTGGTAGGCGGCCTCGGAAGCGATGTTGGTTGGTCCGAGGATAGTGACACCAGAATCAAGGATGCGCTGGTCTGCTTGTGTCAGTGCACAGTTTCCGCCCCGTTGGGCGGCAAGATCCACCACGACCGAACCAGGTTGCATAGCTCGGACTGCTTCGGCGGTAACCAGCAGTGGCGATTTGCGACCAGGAATGGCAGCGGTCGTTATGACGACATCGCACTGAGCGACGGTTTGAGCAAGTTGTTCTCGCTGTTGGCGATAGAAATCTTCATCCATGGCCTTGGCATAACCACCTTTGTCTTCGGAATTCGAATTGGCGATTTGCAGTTCCACAAACTTGCCTCCTAGGCTCTCGACTTGTTCGCGACATGCAGTCCGCAAATCGTAGCCATAGACAATGCCACCCATTCGCTTGGAGGTGGCAATCGCTTGCAAGCCGGCAACCCCAGCCCCAAGTACGAATATCTTGGCGGCGGTTAAAGTTCCGGCAGCCGTCATCATCATCGGGAATAACTTGTGCAGTTCCATCGCAGCGGTGAGGACAGCCCGATAGCCCGCAATGGTGGCTTGAGACGACAAAATGTCCATGCTTTGAGCACGCGTGATTCTGGGGATCAGTTCGAGCGCGAAAAGCGAAGCTCCGGTTTTTGCTATGGCCTCCGCAGCCGCGAGATTGCTGAGGGCGTCGCAACTCGCGATGATCCATTGGCCAGGTCGCATCCATTGCAAATCATCCGCACCGTGGACCAGATTTTCACCGGCCGCGCGCACCTGCGCAATTGCATCGGCGGCAAAAACCGCCGAGCGACTCGACACAATCGTAGCTCCCTTGCTGACGTAAACCGAATCTGGGTATCCAGCTCGTTCGCCAGCCCCCGATTCCACCAAGACTTCAATACCTGATTTGGCTAACGCAGGAATGCTTGCGGGTGAAATGGCGACCCGTTTTTCGCCCGGGAACGTCTCTTTTGGGACTCCAACCTTCATGAACCACTCCGCTCAACAATAGTTAGGTATCGATCGAAAACCGTGGACCCATGTTCGCAAGGCAAACGTCCAAACTTCGCAACTTAGTATACCACGGTTGAAAATCCATGTCGGATCCATGGATCCGCAAAAAGGCTCGCTTTTTCCAGGCCTATTCATGGCTCTAAAATGCATCGCAACGTTTTTCGAAGCATTTCGTTTCCTCCTCCAAGTGCATCATCCAGGCAAAATTTGGGGGTAGCGGAACTCGCCAAGAGTTTCGGCGGTAGGAACGAATCCACTGGGATTTATCTCTTGAAGTCGCCGAAAGCCGACGCGGCTTCCGCTACGCAAGAACCCCAACTCTTAGGCTGGAAAGAGTCCTAGAAGAATGTGACCATTAGCATTAGCATCGCTGCTATGGTATGCTCGACTCGCTCACACGTCGGGTTCATAAAAACACAGCCGTACCTCGAGTTAAAATTCCGAATGAAGCCACTTTTCAATTTAGCAAGCAAGCCAATTCAATGGATGCTCGTTGTCTTTTTGGCCTTTAACTATTCTTCCATGCAACCCATACAAAGTGCTGATCCAGTATTGGATATTGGTCCACCCCCACCTGCCCCTGGTTGTGTACGGGTCGCCACGTTTAACGTCGCGTTGAACCGCAAGGAGAATGGACAGTTGGTTCGTGACCTTAAGGCAGGGGACGAACAAGCAAAGCGGATTGCTGTAATTGTTCAATTGGTAGCCCCCGATATCTTGCTCGCCAACGAAGTGGATTACTCCGAAGGCGAGGCCGCCCAACTGCTTCAAGAACAGTTTTTATTGAAGCCCCAATCCAGCGTGTTGAATACCAAGGCCAGCTCGTTGGTTCACATGTTCACGGCACCGGTTAACACCGGTGTCCGTTCAGGCATGGACCTGAACGCAAACGGGCGTGACACCGACAATGATGACAATTGGGGATACGGTGCCTTTTCTGGGCAGTATGGCATGGCGGTCTACAGCCGATTTCCAATCTCCGAAAAAGACGTTAGAACTTTTCAAATGTTCAGGTGGAGTAAGATGCCAAATGCGAAGCGCCCAAAGCTAGTGGACAAAGGAACGGGCGAAGAAAAATTCTTTCATTCGGATGACGTTTGGGGGAAACTGCGACTGAGTTCCAAATCGCATTGGGATGTTCCGATCCAGATCGACGGTACAACGCTTCACATCATTGCATCCCACCCTACGCCGCCCGTGTTCGACGGATTGGAAGATCGCAATGGTTGCAGGAATCACGATGAAATCCGGTTCCTTCGAGACTATGTTAACGGCACAAAGGATGGAAACTACATTTTGGATGACCAGGGGAAAACGGGACCACTCTCGACCGACGCACGATTCGTACTTTTGGGCGATTTGAATTCGGACCCCAAGGACGGTAGCGGTATTTCTCAGGCCATCCTAGATTTGCTTAGCTCGCCTCGCGTGAACTCCAGATTTGTGCCAGCAAGCGAGGGTTCGGTTGAAGCTTCGAAGCTGCAAGGCAAAGCCAATTTAAAGCACAAAGGGAACGCAGCTAACGACACTGGCGATTTCAACGATAACGAACCTGGCAATCTGAGAATTGATTTTGTTCTACCCTCTTCTCATTGCAAGGTTGTCAATGGCGGCGTCTTTTGGCCGACTGCCGAGCAACTCAAGGATATTGACCCCAAGCTTGCCGACGCATCGGACCACCACCTTGTCTGGCTTGACATCGAGTTGGGTTCGCAACCGTAAGAATACCGGTGATCCAAAGCCCCCAAAGGCGACGGGCGGATAATAAAGCGAGGGGCAGTTTCTAAACTACCTGTAAATTGAGTGGCACGCTCTAAGGCACGAAGGGCGTGGTGAATCGCTAGTGACCTTTGCCACAGTTCCCACGCCATCGCTTTCACTCTGAGAGGCTGTGATTTTTTGAATCCGAAGAAAGTACCCATCACACTCCGTGTGATGTTTCCTCAGAAATCACAGGTTTTTAACCGCGGAAATCACACGGAGTGTGATTGGTACTATAAAAGTCACAGCCTCTGGGCGTGCCACACGTACCACACGTGCCACACGGTTCCCTGGTGTATTCCAGTCTGCCGCTATGACTGCCTGCCGCGCGTCTATCAAGTCGGCCAAAACCCGCCAAAACCGGCCAAAAACTCCTGTTGTCAAGCACGTGGAGAGCGTATACACTTCGAATGTCTCGTTGGGCGATTCGTCCAATTGGATAAAAAAAGATTGCTCCGTGGTGTAATTGGCAACACAAGGGATTTTGGTTCCTTTATTCTAGGTTCGAGTCCTAGCGGGGTAGCTTTCTAAACAACTCCAGCCCGGTTCCAACCGGGCTTTTTTCATTGCCATCGACGGATATCAACATGCCAGAAATTCAGGCTTTTCGCGGTCTCCGTTATAATTTGGCCCAGGTTGGCTCGCTTTCCAGTTGCATTGCTCCACCCTACGATGTCGTCGACTCGCAGCTTCAAGAACACTTATACGGCCTTTCCCCGTTCAATTTCCTGCGTCTGGAGCTCAACCGACGCGAGGAACAGGATCTGGACGAAAACGCGATCTACCAGAGAGCAGCACGCATCTACCGATCTTGGCGGAACGAAGGTATTTTGCAAACCGAACCAGATCCCGCCATCTATGTCTACCACCAAGAATTTGAGTTCGGTGGCAACAAGCTGAATCGCCGAGGATTCATGGTCAGGGTTCGGCTCAAGAGATTTGGCGAGGGGAATATTTATCCCCACGAACAGACCCACGCCAAGGCCAAGGATGATCGCTTGCGATTGACTCGAGCTACCCAAGCCAATCTGTCCCAAATCTTCGGCCTTTACCCAGATCCAAACAACGAGATTCAAGCTCTCTTGGAAAAAAAGATTGCAGGTGTTCATGGAATCGAAGCGACCGACCATCTGGGTGTTCTCCACCGCATGTGGCCAGTCAGCGACGTTAAAACAATTCAGCAAGTGATGGCCTTAATCAGTGACAGGGATATGTTCGTGGCGGACGGACACCACCGTTATGAAACCGCCTGCAACTATCGCGATGAGCTGAATGCAGAGTCGCCATTGCCTGATGCACATCCTGCCAACTACGTTTTGACCATGCTCGTCAGCATGAGCGATCCCGGTCTCGTCGTACTCCCAACCCACCGCCTGTTAACGGGCGTTCCAGAGATGACCACTAGCCAATTGCATGAAAAACTATCGCATTGTTTCGATTGCGAATCTGTCGGAACCGGGCCCGAGAGTGCAGGTTCTGTTTGGGCGGAAATGGACCGTCTGGACGAACAACTCATCATGGCGATCTATTCCAAAGCCTCCAACGAATGGACCCGCATCTCGGCTCGACAAGAAGCAGCAGACCGAATGGCGGTCATCGCTTCGGAACACTCGGAGGATTGGCAGGGGCTCGGAGTTGCGGTCCTACATCGATTGGTTTTCGAAGATCTTTTGAACCTTAAAAACATGCCCAAGCCGACCTATGTTCACCTCGTCCAAGAAGTCATCGATGGCCTCAACGGAAAACTGGAAGGTAAGCTCGATTATCCACTGGCAGCTATGGTCATGCCTGCAACCATAGATCACATTCGAACCGTGTCGCTTCATCAAGAACGGATGCCAGCCAAGAGCACCTATTTCTTTCCGAAACTTGTCTCCGGACTAGTGGTTCACCCACTCGCTTAGCTTAGCTTAGCGCTACCAACTCCCAAGCCGTGCGTTAACAATCATGACCAACGTCTTCGCGCGATCCTTGCCCGAGGACTCAAATAGTTTGTTTGCATCGTCTCGCTCCAATCGAGTCGGAAATCTCGCATCCGTTGCTAAATACACGTGCTCGAGAAGCATTTGCCACGACATGGGACTTTTGGCCCAACGTTCCGAAAGTGCCTTTAGCTGACTGTACGGTTCTTCAATGGACACAAGATATCGAACCTGATCCTCACTGTAGTCAAGCTTAAGAGTCTTCGGGCTCTTGCCCGGAGGCTTGCCACTTGCCCCTTGTGCCAAGGTTGCATCGTTCGCTTTCTGAAACGATCGCTTTTGGTCCATCCATGAGGCCACCCTGCCCAATGAAAGCTTGCCTGACTCGGCAATAAGCGACTCCGTCGCGGGAAATCCCGCAAACATCCTCATCTTCCGTTGCGATTCTGCGATTTGCGATTCCGTCGATTTGAGGTACCACGGAGCGTCGGTCTTCAGTCCTTCTATTTGAAAGGACTTTGAAAACACAATCCAACGCACCAACGATCCCAAATCCGCTTTCCGAAATTGCATTTGGCTTGCAAGCAACTCACGAAGATCAACTCGTTCATTCAATCCCTCTTCCTCCGAAAGCCCCATGACAGGTACTAACGGCTGTTTGAACACCTGCCCCCAAACCATTTCGACAATCGCTCGACGAGGTTCTGCCGACGAATCAAACCATTCGTCGAGCGACTTGTTGCCATTCTGAATTTTCTGAACCGAGGGCGGACCAGCAAATGCCAACTTCATACGGCCTTCGCCATCTTCGTAGAAATAGTCGGTCGGTGGCTCCGTCCGAATTGTGCGTTCCAAAGT
>JBBRJI010000246.1:0-7846 GCA_038219625.1 Pirellulales bacterium
AGGCATAGGCAGTTAAATGGCACATAAAAAAGGTCAGGGATCTACACGAAACGGTCGTGATTCCAACGCACAGCGTCGCGGCGTAAAGAAATTTGGTGGCGAAAAGGTCATTTCTGGTAACATTCTTATCCGTCAAGTCGGAACGAAATGGCACCCAGGTTGCAACGTCGGGATGGGTAAAGACTACACGATTTACTCGCTTGTCGAAGGCAACGTCTATTTCGATCAAGAAGGTCGCCGCATCAACGTTCGAATTGCTGAATCTGCTTAGCCATTCGACAGGTTTATTAAAAACGGAGCCGATTCCAGGCTCCGACTCTTTGGTTCCAGCCAAGATCTGATCTTTTATCATGTTTGTTGACCGTGTTGAAATTGAAGCCATCTCTGGTAAAGGTGGTAGCGGTTGCATGGCTTTCCGCCGAGAAAAGCACGTTCCTCGCGGGGGTCCCTGCGGGGGTGATGGTGGGAGTGGTGGCAGCGTTATCATTCGTGCCAAAGCTGGCGTGAACTCGCTTGTTCAATTTGCCCATCAACGCCATTGGCGAGCGGAAAACGGCACGCCTGGACAAGGAGCAGACTGCCACGGAAAGAGTGGCGAAGATCTTATCCTCGTCGTTCCTCCAGGGACCGTATTGATGGACCGTGATTCAGGAATGATCTTAAGGGATCTGGTCAATCCCGGGGACGAAATCGTGGCTGCCCGAGGTGGGCGGGGCGGATGGGGCAACACCCACTTCAAATCCTCCACCAACCAAGCTCCGCGCGACACCACCGACGGCGGTGCGGGCGAACAACGTCGGTTGATTTTCGAACTGAAAGCAATCGCTGATGTCGGACTGGTTGGGATGCCCAATGCGGGAAAGAGCACTCTGCTGAGCCGACTTTCGAGAGCCCGCCCCGAGATTGCCGATTACCCGTTTACGACCAAATTCCCGAACCTCGGCTTGGTTTCGGTGGACATCGATCGCAACTTTGTCATGGCGGATATTCCAGGGCTTATCGAGGGTGCTGCTCAGGGGTCTGGTCTCGGTCACGACTTTTTACGACACATCATGCGGGCTGGTATCCTGGTCCATCTTGTGGAACCGATGCCCATGGATCAATCGGATCCAATCGGAAACTACCATGCAATTCGTAAAGAGCTTGCCGAATATAGCAGTGATCTGGCGGCTAGACCAGAAATCCTGGCGATTACCAAAGCCGAACTGCCCGACGCAGAGATCGTTCACGAGATGTTGTGCGAAAACCTGGGGCGAAAAGACATTTTCCTCATCAGCGCGGTAACTGGCCAGGAGCTCAACACACTGGTCAACAAGATCGCAACCTTACTGGCTGAGCAAAACGCGGAACTTGCTGCCGCCGCGCCATGATCTTGGTCGATATAGGCAATAGCGGTTTGCGTGCATCGCGCGTCGCTGAGGGTCATTTGTTTCACGATGAAAAGGTATATCGACTTTCTTGGTCCGCTGCGGTCGGAGCCACTCGGAAGCCATCGCCTGAACAAGAAGCTGCACCGGACCAACGCTGGTGCAAACTAGAGGATCGCTCCGCGTTCGATTGGCTTGTCTCTCAGTTTTGCGCAAGTGCCAATGAACCGTGGCTTGTGTCGTGTGTCCAGCGACATGCGCTTGAGCAGTTGCGTGCTAGTTTGACAGCGAGTGGATTGAGCATCGCCCCAAAGGTCGTTACATATGCGGACATTCCGATGACCATCGATGTCCAATCGCCAGAAAAGACCGGGGTCGATCGATTGCTTGCGGCATTCAGTGCATATCGTCACATCAACAAATCGACATCGAGCCCCCAGCCAGTCATCGTTATTCAAGCGGGCACCGCGGTGACGGTAGACTTTGTAGATGCATCCGGAGTTTTTCGCGGTGGTTCCATCATGCCCGGGTTAGGGCTTTCGCTGCAACTCTTGGCGGCGGGAACGGATTTGCTTCCTTGGCTGGGCAATCACGCAGTCGATGTGCGGCCAGTCTTGCCAGGCAAGAACACGGAACAAGCCATTGCGGCGGGAGTCAACGCGGCTTTGGTTGGCGGCGCGTCCCATCTTGTCGAGCGTTACCGAAGCGAGAACCCTTCGGACGCAGCCATCCAAGCAATCGTCACTGGCGGTGACGGGAGTCTCCTCATGCCACACATTGCCACACCCGCCGAGTTGGTGAACCACGTCGTGTTACGTGGACTAAGCCACATCGGAAATCGTTCTTGAGGGATCGTCAGTATCTTCCTGAATAAGCGGGATAGGCTTCCAGCCTGTCGAGCTGAAAACGACAGGCTAGAAGCCTATCCCACTGCAGAAATCAGACATTTAGACGAGGGGCAGTTTGAAATCTACCTAAACTGGGTGGCACGCTCTGATAAGCTGGGTGGCACGCTCTGATAAGCTGGGTGGCACGCTCTGAGGTACGAAGGGCGTGGTGAATCGCTAGAGTCATTTGCCACACTCCCACGCCCATCGCTAATCGCTTTGGGCGTGCCACACGGTGGCTTGAGGTGGTAGTCTTGTGTCTGCCGCTCGCCTTATAGATCGAGCGATCTTAAGCCACTCGGCGGTAGTCGGCGTCGCTCATGTTGTCTCCGTCCATCGGTAGGGTGCCTTCGTCGGACTGGATTAGTTTCGACATGATGAACCTTGCGGTCGCGTTGCTTGCGCCGGGCTTTGCGAATTGTGCGGCAAGTGCGTTTAGGTTTCGACGCTGTGACATGCGATAGTCAGAGTCTCCCAAAAGCCTAGACATCTCCGCGGTAACGTCCTCGATCGATTTCAAAGCGGACTTCGAGTTAAGCTTGCCATGCGATAAAAACTCTGGCAGGACTTGCTTGTCTGCAATGAGGTTGGGTAACGACATCCGCTTGCACTTCACCAGCAGCTTGGCCATCGTGTAAGTCGTTTGACTGAGATGGTACATGACCGCGGCGGGTTTGCCTCTGGCCATCAACTCCAAGGAGACCGAACCGCTCTTCATCAACGAACAATCGCTCAACTCAATGATCTCGCTGGTCTTGCCGGCGAAAATGTGTATTGGCAACCTTGCATCCGTGCTCTTCAGTTGTGAACGGCACCAAAGTGCATGCGAGTCTTTGATCGCAGCGACCAAGAACTGTGCCTGTGGATGCTTAACCACTAGTTTGCGAATCACCTCAAGTTGCAGCGGCCAAATGTTGTGTACTTCGTGGTCGCGCGAGCCTGGCAAGACAGCGACTTGAAGCGTCTTATTGTCTCGCCATTTGTCGACGAATCGAACATCCAACGCTTGTTGAGCCACCGCATCGAAAAATGGATGGCCTACGTAGTGTGCGTCGACATTCCGCTCTTTGAACCAGGGTGTCTCAAACGGCAGATTGCATAGGACATGGTCGACGTAGCGACGCATTTTCTTCACTCGCCAACCACCCCACGCCCACAACTGAGGTGGCAGGTAGTAGAAAACGGGCAGACCGTACTTTTTGGCGCGCTTGGCAATATGCCAATTGAAACCAGGGAAGTCGACGAGAACGACTCCATCTACGTCGCCGCGAGCAAAACTCTGTTCCGCCAAGTTAGCCACGCGGAAGAATTCTCTAAGCTTCGGCAATACCTCGGCGAACCCCATTACCGCTAAACTGGTGAGGTCGTAATCCAATTCCAACCCCGCTTGGATCATGCGGCAGCCGCCCAACCCCCGAAATGTCGACGAGGGGGAGATTTGCTGAATGGCTCGAATCAAATTGGCTGCGTGCAGATCGCCACTCGGTTCGCCAACTGAGAAGAAAAGTCGTTGTCCCATAAAGCTTTCCGTGAAGTCTTGATCGGACATAGTGGTAAATTTGACGACACTGGGACTTGGTGTCCACAAAAAGTGATCTCGAATTGATTTTTCGGTAGGCGAACCGCTAATGCCTAACTCTCTTTTGAGTTTATACGGGAAACGGACCAAACGAGGCAATACGATCAAACCTTAGTGCGGCCTAAGTAAAGATTACCGGCTCGCGGTCGCATGCGAATTGCTCAAAAACAAGAATCGGTTAGCATAATCGAAGATTGTCGCCTTTCGCTCCGCGAAAGTGCGCCACGTAAACTCACTTTTGCGGAGCAAAAGGCGACAATGCTAGCACGCAGGCTGGCCCGAAATCCAGCGTTGGAATGATCGCTACCGTTTACCAAGGGTTGAGCTACGTTGTCCGAATCATCTGCAATAACTGGAGAAAAGCCGAAGCTCCCTTTCAAGATTCGACGAGCTCATTTTGATGACCTAGACAGCATTCAAGCTTTGTTGCAACCTTTCGTGGAACAGCGCAAACTGCTCAGGCGAATGCGATCGGAACTGATTTTGTTGATGGCTAACGGATATGTCGCAGAAGTTGCCAATGAAGTTGGCGAAACAAAACTCGTCGGCTTTTCTGCTGTGGAAATCTATTCTCGCAAGCTTGGTGAAATTCAATGCTTAGCAGTTGCCGATGGCTACCAGGGGAACGGGATCGGATCTGCCTTGGTCAAGGCGTGTGTCGATCGAGCTCGCGACAAGGGAATTTTGGAAGTCATGGCAATCAGCGCTTCGGATGGCTTCCTGCGGCAACTTGGTTTTGACTACTCACTGCCGGAGCAAAAGCGGGCTTTGTTTTGTCAGCTGCATTCGCGAGACGAAATTTTCAAAGACGACGGCGTCGATGAATGAGGGAATCGAGTACTGACGCTGGCAGCGTCAGTCACGTGGCGGACGCTGCTAGCGTCCGATTGCACCAAGAAATCTTTAGGCGCTTGTGTTGCTCGAATTCCCTCGGCTACAATTGGGCGAAAGCATAGAACAACACGGGGAGCGAACATGACGAAGAATGCAAACAAAATTGAATCGCTCAAGAAGGCTCGCGCGGCATTGGACCTTCGGCACAAACGCAACTCAACCGATGCTTCGCCACATTACTTGACCTACAAGCATCCACACAATCTTTTCGAAATTGACTACCCCGCGCATTGGCTCGTTGCATTAGAAGCAGACGGTACCGTGGAGTTCTCTGTTCCCGGCTCGGATGAGTGGATCGGGCTGATGCTATTCCGAACTCCCGTTTCCTTCGATACGTCGATCATAGAGAAATCGGGCAAATGGGAACAGATAGCCACAGCCATGTTTGCTAAAGTGGATTCAACCAACGTTCGCACAGACCCTACCATCATCTACCGCAACTTCACTGCCGATCGACCGGAACCAGATCAAGCGGGCCAACGCTGGTTTGTGCTTTGCCCAGACCTAATCCTTGGTATCTCATCAAGCTGCTCGGTCCAAAGGAAGGAAGACTATGAACCGTTCTTCGAACGCATGCTCTCGTCCCTGCGAGTCCACCGCGAAGATGAGCTTCTAGCGGCTCGCATTATTTCGCGAGTCCACCGAGCGCTCGTCGCCCAGCTCCCTAATGGCAAAATTGAAGTCGACGGATTGAAAATTGTCACGGACAAATTTGAATTGTCGATCGGCAATCTTTTTTCTCAAGTCAAACGGAATCCGACGATGTTCAATGAGCTCGTCGATCAGTTCATCCAAGGAACCGTTGGTCTGTCCAAAGGGGACGAAGAAATAGGCCACGAGACTTGGGAGGCTGTTCGCAATCGGATTCAACCATTGCTCAAACCTGACAAGTACATCCAAGACGTAAACCAAAAGACCAATAGGCACAAAGGTGCAACAGGCGGATCCGCCTTTTTGATCAGTGCTCCCTGGCTGGCCGACTTGCGAATCTGCTTTGCGCTCGATAACAAGGACACGTTTCGTTTCATCAATAGCATAGATATGGAGCGATGGGGCGTTTCACTCGAGACCCTCATGCAAGTCTCGACGGAGAACTTGGCCGCCTACCCTGAGCCCCAGTTGCATGTCATGAAGCTGAGGGAAGAATTGCCGGGAATTGCTGCATTGCAACCGAGCGGCGGTGCCTCGTCCAGCTATTTGTTGCATCCGAAACTCTTTGAAATTGCCGCCAAGCATTTGGGCAGGGACATTGTGGCGGCAGTCCCGTCCCGCGATGCGTTGATGTTGTTCGAGTATCGCAACGAAAGGGAAACGCTTCAAAACGCCGTCGGTCAAGATTTCGCAACCACCGATCACCCGATCTCCGACCGCCTCTTTCGCGTTACGCCAGATGGCATCGCGTTGCTTTAGGGCGAGGGGGCAGTTTGAAGTCTACCTATAAACTGGGTGGCACGCTCTGAGGTACGAAGGGCGTGGTGAATCGCTAGAGTCATTTGCCACACTTCCCACGCCCATCGCTAATCGCTTGGGGCGTGCCACACGGTGCCCCGGTAGTCTTCTGTTTGCCGCTCGCCTAGGAAGGCCACATGGCGAACGCTGCTACGATTTCGTATCAATCATCCGCTGCGTCACCATCCTTGATGACAAAAGTCGCTTTCAATCGAGCGACTTCGGTTGCTAGTCCTGCCAGCTTCACGCTGCGTAAAACCTCTTCGAAGTCCTTGTACGCGGCTGGGGCTTCGTCCTTTGGGTACTTGCGGCAATTCGTCAAAATATCCGCTTCGTCGAATGACAAATCGACCGACGTTTGATCCAGTTCTCGAATCGCTCGTTTGCGACCGAGTTGCCGACCCGCTCCGTGATTGACACTGTAGCAACTGATGCTTGCACCAGGATCTGCAACCATAACACTCGAACCTGCTTGCGGATTGCCGGGCAGCAAGATCGGATGTCCTGTTTGGGCGTACCGCGTCCCTTTTAGAGCGTAGTGCCCTGCTGGGAATGCGCGAGTTGCTCCCTTGCGATGAACCCACTGCTGCATGTTGTCGACAATTTCGCGGCGCGCGATGTTGTGGCTAATAAAATAAACCAATTGCCCCTCAATCCCTGGAAACACTTCCTGAAACGCCTCCAAGACGAGTGAGTTGATCAGCAAATGGTTAACGGTGGCGAAGTTGGCACCGAGCGACATATCATCGATATAGTCGTCGGCTTCGGACGTTCCCAATGGCGCGTAGACGAGCTCGCGATCGTTTCCTGGCAACGGGATATCCCACTTTGCAAATTTGCTTTGCAGTGCTTTGAACTGACCCATCGCCAAGTTGTGACCGACCCCGCGTGAACCGCAATGAGACAAGAACGCGACATGTCGGTCCTTGAGTCCGAATACGTTGGCTGATTGCCGTGCTCGCGCATTGTCCTCGACATGAACAATCTCACATTCACCAAAATGGTTGCCGCCGCCATAGGACCCGAGTTGAAGTGCTTTTTCTGCAAATTTTCGAAACGTACCGTTGTCGATATGCCAGTCAATTCGCGACGCCAACGCATCGCTCGTTTCATTGTGCCCCACGTGCGAGGAGTCTTCACAACGGGTAGCCCATTCCGGTGGTATTCCCAACTGTGTGCATACAGACTCCGATGCTCCTTCGACCACCGTTTGTTTTCCAAGCTTTTCGTCGACTCGTCGCGATTTGGCTGCATGCCGCTGACCACGCCCCATACCTGTCGGTGTGCGCTCGCAAATGGCATCGATGAGTTTGCGACGAATCTCTCGTGACCGAATCGCCTCTTCGGGCAAGTCCAATTGCAGCAAGCTCATCGAGCACTTGATATCGACCCCGACCGGTCCCGGATAAATATGGGTCGGCGAAGTCATCACGCAACCGATCGGAGCACCGTACCCGCAGTGACCATCCGGATTGAGGATCAAATCGGTAACTCCCGGAGCAAGCCGCGAGTTGATGGCTTGCTGCAAGCAGATTTCGTCGAACGTGTCCCGGATTTTTTCGGTACCGATGACCGTGATCGGTTTGGTCTTTCCCCCGGTTGGCAGCATGGCTGTCGCTTCGCCTGTTGGAATCATGGTTGAGGTTTGAAGAGGGAAGAGGGAATGGCGT
>JBBRJI010000247.1:0-7836 GCA_038219625.1 Pirellulales bacterium
AAATGAGTTCGTCCATTCGCGAACCCGTGTCGATCAAGGCCGTGCCAACAATCGTAAGCGAACCACCTTCGGCAAAGCATCGTGCCGTGGCAAAGAGTTTCTTTGGAATGTCCATGGCTTTGATGTTCACACCGCCGGACATAGTTGCGCCACTGTTGCCAACCCACTTATTAAACGCTCGGGCCAGACGCGTGATCGAATCCATGAGCAAGAAAACGTCCTTGCCCATTTCGGCAAGTCTTCGGCATCGGTCTATCACCAATTGGCTAAGCCGCACGTGCGAATCGACATCTTCATCCAGGCTGCTGGAAATGACTTCGCCGCGATCGATATTGCGACGCATGTCGGTCACTTCTTCGGGTCTTTCGTCGATCAGCAATACGATCAATTCGACTTCGGGGTAGTTGAGTGCAATCCCCTTGGAGATCGACTGCAACATAATCGTCTTGCCGGAGCGAGGAGGCGACACAATCAACGCGCGTTGACCGCGTCCAAGCGGAGCCAGCAAGTCGATAACTCGGTTGGTAATCGGTTGAGCACCGATTTCCAGTTTCAGCCAACGCTCGGGGTTGATAGCTGTCAACGTATCGAAGGTTTTGACGTTGACGTAGTCTTCCGGTTTCATCCCCTCGACATCGAGAATTTCTTTGACCCGGGGTCCTTGAGAGCGGCGGGTCTGCTGCATGATCGCGCGGATTTTGAGTCCTTGTCGCAATCGGAACTTTTCGATCATCGTTCCAGGAACAAACGGATCGGTCCTTTCCCGCGAGTAATTGTTGGACGGGGACCTTAAGAAACCGTATCCATTGGGATGCATCTCCAACAATCCGTAGAACTCTTGACCCGGCTCCTCCGTGGGAGCTTCCCCTTCATCGGTAACAATCGGCTCTCCGTCTTCGTTGACCGCATTTTCGCCACCTGGCTCATCCTCAGGTTTTGCAAACGCCTGCTGGTAGCCTGGGCCATATCGACGCCGAGGTTTTTTTAGGCGAGGTCGAGAGGCAGATCCACCAGCTCCGACTGGACCCGGGGCATCACCTTGGAAATGAGAACGGAATCGCTTCTTCTTGGGCATAAATGCAACATCCAAACAGGAAAACAAGTTTGTTACCCCTTCTCGACCCCAATTCAATGGGTAGTAATGGCGAGCAGAGGGAACAGAGGAGTTAGAGGCTCTAATACAAAACACTGTCGGCAAGAATGAAGTGGTGCGAGCTTCATGGCTCGCCCAATCAAATCCTGACCGAAACGATTCGATCGATTCCAACCACGGCAACAAAACGCATTCGAAGCGAACTTTGGCTCGATTGGAAATCGCAAAAATTTGCAAATTGGACTTTTGCTAGCAGAAATCTGCTATGGCATCCGCCACAAGAAACATCGGTATTTTTACCGAACAATCAAGTAGGCTATCGGGAGGAAGATTACACAAACGTGTGCAACCGAAAACTTTCCGTGGATGACACTTGGCGACAGCGGGAGGATTGCACGAGACACCTTGCAGTGTCGGTCAACGGATGAAACTATCAAATCGATCCATCAAATCCATCGCTTTGACCTAAATCTTGGCATCTTAGACAAGCGGTGTCAAGCCAGAAACCGTCACATCTCGGACAATCGGTGTTTTTTGTTGTTTTCTAAAATTCCCTTCAATTTGCGCAGCCGCTGCAACCGATGCGACTGATACGACAGTGCGTTCGGCTTTTTCCACCGATTGACCCTGCGCGGATAAGGGACTCCCGATGCTCAAACCGTTTTTCGACGCTGGTTCTATGTCCAAAACAAGTACAACCATATTGGCTCTATTAGCATTCGCACTAATAGCTCCGTCCTTGGGTTTCGCAATTGAACGTGAAATTTTGTGGACCGAAGACTACGAGGCCGCTGTCCAACGAGCTGCGACCACCAACAGTATCGTCCTGCTCCATTTTTATGGGGACTCATGTCCTCCCTGCAAGCTGCTCGACAAAAAGACATTTCACGATCCTGCCTTGGTCTCGAAAATGAACGAACACCTCGTTCCCGTGAAAATAAACGCCGATCGACGCCGCGACCTAGCTCAGAAATTCCAGGTCACACGCTGGCCAACCGATATTTACCTCTTTCCGAACGGCGATGAAATCTATCGGGGTGTCAGCAATGCCGATCCATCCGTGTATTGCAAGACCATCGAACGAGTGGCGCTCCGACATCGCGATTGGACCGTCGAACGCAATTCCACCGCTCGCGCCAAAGAAAAACGACAAGACCGCGCGATAGCCGCCCATACCCCTAAAATTCAGGCCGAACAACCTTCCTACGCAGGTAACGCGGGCCACTCTGTAAGAACACAAGCAGCAGCCTGGACGAACCAAGCCTTAGCTCTGAAACAAAACCTTCCATCGGCTGGCCTGCCGAGCGCTTCTTCGCAAGGCACCAGAGTGATCGAGAATCCCTACATCACCCAGCAGCCAATGATCGTTCCGCCAGCTCCCTCTAGCCCAAGCAACGACTCGATTCCGCCAATCGTCCATGCGGGGCCATCGTCACCGGAACCAGCCTCCAACATGGCTGCAGCGCCGGTCGTCGCACGTCCTATCAGCTCCCAACGATCCCCCATTAATCCCCAACCTCAACTCCCCGTCCAAGCGACACCACAGCAGCCAAACACCTTTCAATCGCCAAGCGATACGCTGGCTTCAAAACGTGTCTATGCCGAGACGATCGGTATGGGTGGGTATTGTCCAGTATCCTTGATCGAATCGATTGGAAACCCTCAGTTGAACGGTTGGGTTGAGGGGAAACCAACGTGCGCCGTTCGACATCGCGGCCGGGTCTACTATTGCGCCAGCGAAGGCGCTCGACAAACGTTGCTGAGCGATCCGGATCGGTTCACCCCATGCCTCAGCGGATTCGATATCGTCCACCTTTGTAGAGAAGGAGAACTCCAAGATGGAAAATGCGAATTCGGATGCATTCAAGAAGGGACCAATCGCGTCTTCCTTTTTGATACGAAAGCTAACTTTGACGAGTTTACACAAAACAGCGTGTATTACTCTCGCTTGCTCGACAACGCCGCTCCCGAACGCGTTGCGAACGAATTGACTGGAACTCAAAAACGGTAGCCATTTATGACTAACGCAACGATACGAAGTGAATTTGACCGACGAAAAGCCGACAAGCGTCGCAGGTTGACTGCCGCCCGTCGCTGGTTTCGTCGAAGTGCGATGGCCGTTCTTGCTTTGTGCGCTTCGCCGACTAGCTCTTTGTTTGCTCAGTCCGAACGAGCCCAGAGCGCCAACGATGAATCACTCGTTCATTGGCCTCGCTTGGACTTTGTCATTCCGTTTAACGTGGATGCCACTGGCCAAGCACCACGCGAGATACAATTGGAAGTTTCCGAAAACGGCGGTAGGTCGTGGAAGCTGGACTCAAGCGGCGACGTCCGCACCAAACAGTTTCATTTCAAAGCCAGAGTAGACGGCGAATATCAGTTCCGGCTTAAGACTCTCGACAGTCAAGGTCGCAGCTTTGATAACCCTGGCGAACCCTTGCGAGTACTGGTCGATACGACGAAACCAGAAGCGAAACTCGTCGTCGATATTGATCCTCGCGGCATTATGCAAGCGGAATTCGAGATTGCCGACTTATCGCTCGATACCTCTACGATCCAACTTGCCTATCAAACCGAGGGGCTGACCCAGTGGCGAGACATTCCCATTGAGTTGAGTCCGGGACAGCGGCCCGGTGAAACATTCGGCACCGGCTCCTGGAGTCTTCCAAACGGTTCGCGGCAGCTGGTGGTGAGACTGACTGCCAAAGACAAGGCTGGGAATCCTGTTGAGGTCACTCGACTACCCCAACTCCCACGATCGGCTGCCATGAGCAACAGCTTGCAACTGGCTAGCGGCAAGACAAAAGCGCCCGGAAATTTGTTTCGTCCCGAGGCTAGCGGTCAAACTGCCGTTGCTCCCATCGGTAGCGGTATTGCAGACATGCATCGCGATTCCCTTCCCAAAGTGGAGGTGCTCGGTCCCAGGGCGTCCATTTCGCTGGATCCCGTTGTCAGCAGCCAACTTGCAGCACAGCAGCAGTTGATTGAGCAGCAAAGCAAATTGATTTCGCAACAGCAGTCTGCCAACAAACAAGCGTTCGATGAAATCGGAAGTCGGCAATTCGCTGCACCTCGGTTGGAGAGCGTCGAGCGACCTTTCCTTTCGGAAAGCAAACCGTTAGCCAATAGCAACGAGCGTCCGAGCAAACTACCAGTGCGTGCTCTGACCGATGAGGAGTTTGAGCAGCTAAAGAATCAGAGTCCGATGAGCTTAGCTGGTAAACGAACAGAACCGTCCGTATTGGTAAACGAAGACAACTCCCGCTCAACAAGTTCACCCAGCTCAAGCAATTCCATCGAGATTGAACCCAAGGCCACGCGCATACCAGGCCAGACGACATTCCAACGGGACATCAAACCGCTTTATAGCAATAGCCGAGCGTTCAGTCTCGACTACAACATTGACAACGATCCAGACTCTCCGGTATCGACGGTCGAGTTATGGGGAACATCGGACCAAGGTCAAACATGGCAGATGTGGGGACAGGATCCAGATCGAGCTAGTCCGTTCGACATTGAAGTGGAGACGGAGGGGCTGTTTGGATTCCGCATGGTCATCGTGGGAGCAAACGGGTTGGCATCCAATCGGCCACGCAATGGAGATAACGCCGACGCTTGGATCCACGTCGACATACAAGAGCCTCAAGTCAAAATCGCGAGCGCGTTGTACGGCAGGGGAAAAGAATCGGGTTCGTTGGTCATTGAATACCGAGCCAGCGATGACTATTTCTCAGAGCGGCCGATCACGCTCTTGTATTCGCAGACGCCGACGGGACCATGGACGACGATCGCCACGGGGGTTCGCAACAACGGCCGCTATGGTTGGCCAGCCGACCCAAGCCTGCCAGCCTCGATTTTCATGAAGATCGAGGCTCATGACTTAGCGGGAAATGTAGGGGTGAATCAATTGGATCTACCGATCGACGTGGAGGGCTTAGCCCCCCGCGGCCGCATCCAAGGCTTCCGCCCAATCAAGTAGACGGTCGAAAACTGGGAAGCGGACGGACGGTCGTAGTTTTGAGTCCTCGAATTCATCGACTCGCATCTTTTCTAGTGCATTATGCAACCGCGACGCACAGTGTAGCTCGGCACTCCGTGCCGAGATGTACGGCACGGAGTGCCGTTATACACTGGTTGTACCCACCCACTCGAGATCGAATTCGACAATTTCATCAATTGGAATCGGCGGTCCCGCAATGGTCCCGTGTTTGCGACCAAACTCAGCCAGCAACAGTGCAGCCTCGTCCTCAAATTCTTGGTCTGTCATGAATGGAAACTTAGAACGAAAACTGTTTGAACGACTCATGATCGACTTCTCGTTAGCATTCCGGAGGTTTTTGTAATGTCCAATGAAGCTGCCTGCATCGTTCCATTCCAGCAGCTATCTCCGCCGGAGAAAACACCACATTTTGGTAGTTGAAAAAGTCTTCGCGTCCGCTGAGGAGGCTCTGATATTGAGAAAAAATCGTTAGAGTTGAGTCGTCGAATCGTGACGGCACCACGCGATCATCGATCTGCTGTAGGTGGGTCAATGTTGTCTTGTTCAACCTGTGAAATGTATGTCGGGCTCACATCCACTAAAGTCGCAAATTTTCGAAGGCTAAACCCTTTGGCAACCCGCTTTTCGCGAAGTAGCTGACCGAATGTCTGCTTCAGTTTTTTCTTAGTCATGTTACAGAGCTCCCTTGAATGCGCTTTCGAGTATCGACGGGAGCATCGCGCTCAACTTAGGACCGTTCGACTAATAACTGTCCGATCTGTACGTAGCGGAAGTCGCCAAGACTTTCGGATTCCGCGGTTGCCGAACCTCTTGGCGAGTTCCGCTACGACAATAATTGATCGATCGGTCCTTAGCAGAATTCAATTCGCGAGCTTCCTGCATTTCCTGAACCTTTCGCAACAAGCGGCCAAATTGAAGCTGATACCTATACTCTGGAACTGGAACCTCAATATCAGTCAGCTTTTCTATACCTAATGTTCGAATGAAGCGATGTGATCCTACTCTTCCTTTGTCCTCGGGTTTGGCGACTGCGATGGCACCTTCCCAAGCAAAGACATTATTGAAAACGAGATCACCAGGCTCGATTCGATAGAGTTTCTTTGTTCCCACAGATAGATAATCAAGCGAAGGCTTATGGAACGAGCCTCTACCGAAAGACCTAATGCCTAATTCAGCATACTCCTCGCCAAGTCGTGGCTCAACTTTTCGACGCACAAGTGGCGCTACCTCTAGCATTCTTTTGCAAGGGGCGCCAGCGATGATCGAGGAAAATCGGCTCCGTGCTAGCTGGTTCGTAAGCAAGCTACTCTTGCCTGCAAGCCCGCGTGCTTCTTCGATCTTCGAAACTAGACTGTCAATGCGACCAACAATTCGCTGTTGCTCCTTTATCGTTGGCAGGCGAATTTCCTGCTTCATAAATCGCTGTTCTTTCAGTCGAACGCGATTGGTAGTTCCCTCGCTTGCAGAGCGGCACGTATCCACAAATGCCGAAGTTCGGCATAGCCATCCCAAGAATGCTGGTAATAACCGTTCACGATTGACATTGAATGTTGGAAAATCATTCGTGACGACGGCTCCATCGAGTTCCGATGGCACTAAACCCATCGCGCCGTTTCTAGCATCGATGCGAGAAAGAATGAATTGATCCTGCGATACCTGTGATCGTCGCTGTGATGCGATATCAGCACCATTGATGATTTGCCGAAGGACAACTCCTTTCCCCCAGAGTCGAATGGTGACTTCTCGATACTGTTGATCCGGTAGCAGGGTCACGAGTTTGTCGTTTCGAGTAAGCACATCCCCCAATGGAACCATCGGCCAGTGTTGATTGCTCATCTGCTGCTTCCCTTGCGTTTCGCCTTTTTTGCAATCGGCTTGGCCTTCCTGGCAACTGCGATTGACGTTCGCTGGTCGAGAGCGGCTTGGGTTCGTTCAACCTCGGCTACGAGAATTTTTTCATCAGGCAGTGCCAAGCGATACTCTGCAGCGAGAATCTTGTCACTCAGTCGATCGATGGTATAGTGGGCGACGGCTCGATTGTGCTGCGAACATAGAACTAACCCAACCGGCGGATTTTCGCCAGGGCGCGTCCAGTGCTCGGCGGCGTAGCCCAGATACAACATCATTTGACCAGCGTCGGCATGCGTGAACTTGCCCAGCTTCAAATCGATCACTACCAAGCAACGGAGCACGCGGTGATAGAATAGCAAATCGATGCGGTACCATTCGTTGTCGATTCGCAAACGCCGTTGACGTCCAACAAATGTGAAGTCGCCTCCAAGCTCCAAAAGAAATGTCTCTAGATGCTCGATCAACGCGTTCTCTAGATCGGTCTCCGAGTACTCGTCCTTGAGTCCGAGAAATTCTAGAACGATTGGGTCTTTGATCTCTTGCTCGGCGGTCAAAATGTCGCCAGCTTCTGGAACGCTTCCTTTTTCGAGCATGGATTTTTTGTTCTTGGACGCGAGCGTTCGCTCATAGAACAAGGTGCTGATCTGGCGATCCTTCTGACGAACACGCCAACCGCCGCGTATCGCCTCTGTCTCGTAGAACCGGCGAGCGTCTGGCCTATCGACTTTCAGAAGGAGGACGTAGTGCGACCATGGTAGGGGGAAACGAGCCGCGATTTGTTGGATGTCCAATACTTCAGACACTGTCTGAAATATTGGCGATTGGACCGATTGCGCAGACAGTGTCTGCGCAATTTTGCCGGTTTTGGATTTTGCAGACAGTGTCTGCAGAA